>NZ_QFRW01000283.1 GCF_003265355.1 Glycomyces dulcitolivorans
GCCCGGCCACCGCGAAGGCGGCCGGGCCGCGGAGGCGCATGACCGGGCTGGTCGTCGCACTCGCGGCACTGCTCGTCCTGCTGGTGCTCAGCGTCATGATCGGCTCGACGACGATCCCTCCCGCAACGGTGTGGGACGCGCTGTTCCACTCCTCCGCGGACATCGACCAGTTCGCGATCCGCGACTACCGGCTGCCGCGCACCGTCGTCGGCCTGGTCGTCGGCGTCGCACTCGGCGTATCGGGCGCGCTGATCCAAGCCCTCACCCGCAACCCCCTGGCCGATCCCGGCATCCTGGGCGTCAACGCGGGCGCCTCCTTCGCGGTGACCGTCGCCGTGGGGCTGCTCGGCGTCCGCGACGTCCAGGACCACATGTGGTTCGCCTTCGCCGGCGCACTGGCGGTCACCGTCATGGTGCTCGCCCTCGGATCGACCGGACGCGGCCACTCACCCGTGGCGATGGTCCTCGTCGGGGTCTGCGTCGGCGCGGTGCTCGGGGGCGCCCGGGAGGCGCTCCAGCTGACCGACCCGGACGCCTTCGACGCGATGCGGTCCTGGAACGCCGGCTCGATCTCCGGCCGCCCGCTCGACGCGGTCTGGCCGCTCCTGCCGTTCTTCGCGGCGGCGCTCGTCCTGGCCTTCGCCGTGTCGGGTCCGCTCAACGCGATGGCCCTCGGCGACGAGATGGCCGTCGCCCAAGGCGCGCGCGTGGCCCGCACCCGCATCCTCGCGATCGCCGCGGTCACCGTGCTCGCCGGCGGTGCCACCGCGATCGCCGGACCCGTCGGGTTCGTCGGGCTCATGGTCCCGCACGTGGCCCGCTGGATCACCGGCCCGCACCAGCGCTGGATCCTCGCCTACAGCATGCTGCTGGCCCCGAGCCTGCTGCTGGCCTCGGACCTCCTGGGCCGCATCCTCATCGCACCCGGTGAACTCCCGGTCGGGATCGTGACGGCGTTCGTCGGCGCCCCGGTGCTGATCGCGCTGGCGCGGCGCAGCAAGGCGAGCGGGCTATGACCGGTACCTTTTCCCGCCTGGGCGAGAACCGAACGGACTTCGGGCGGCGCACGCTCGTCATTCGGCGCGGACCGCTCGGATTCCGGGTCGACCTGCGCAGCGCCGCGGTCTGCGCAGCGCTCGCCCTCGGGGTGGTCGCGATCGCGCTGGCGGCGCTGACGACCGGCTCCTACCAGCTCGGCATCACCCAGGTCGTGTCCGCGCTCACCGGTGGAGAGACCGGGCTCGTGCGCGAGATCGTGGTCGAATGGCGGCTTCCCCGCGTCGCGGCGACCGTGGTGTTCGGTGCCGCGCTCGGCGTCAGCGGGGCGATGTTCCAGTCGCTGACCCGCAACCCGCTGGCATCGCCCGACGTGATCGGGTTCTCCTCCGGCTCCTACACCGGAGCGCTCATCGTGATCGTCCTCATCGGAGGCGACTACCTGCAGGTGGCCGGCGGCGCCCTGCTGGGCGGGATCGCGACCGCGCTCCTGGTGTACGTGCTCGCTTGGCGCCGCGGCGTGCAGGGATTCCGGCTCATCGTCGTCGGCATCGGCCTCGCCGCGATGCTGGACTCCCTGAACACCTGGATGCTGCTCAAAGCGAAGCTGGAAGTCGCGATGTCCGCCGCCGCATGGGGCGCCGGGTCCCTGAACGGGCTGTCCTGGGATCAGGTCGCGATCGGGAGCGCGTGCGTCGCCGGCCTGCTGGCGCTCGCGGGCGTGCTCAGCCGGCCGATGCGGCAGCTGGAACTGGGAGACGACACCGCCGCCTCCCAAGGGGTCCGCATCGCCGCAGTCCGGTTGGGCCTCATCGTGATCGGCGTGGCGCTGACGGCGACCGTGACCGCGGCGTCCGGGCCCATCGCGTTCATCGCCCTGTCGGCGCCCCAGATCGCCCGCAGGCTCGCCCGCACCGCCGGAATCACCCTCGCACCCGCCGCATTCGTCGGCGCCCTGCTGCTGGGAGCGGCCGACTTCATCGCCCAGCACCTCGCCCCCACGCCGCTGCCCGTCGGCCTGATCACCGTCATCATCGGCGGCGGCTACCTCGGCTGGCTGCTGTTCGTCGAAGCGAGACGACGCCTGTGAACGGCGCCCACCCCGTCCGGTCTAGGTCGATGCCATGACTGAGGTCGCCAAGGGCGGATGCATTGGGGCCGAACCACTCGCGCGGCTCAGCCTGTACCGCCGAGGAGTTCGCGGAGCCGGCCGGCGTCGACGTTCGCGCCGAAGACCGGAGTGCCGGGCTCCATGCGGGCGCCTTCGGCGAGGGGTCCCGCGGTGACGGGGTCGAACCCGAGGGCGTCGACCAGGGCCGCGGTCGCCGCGACATCGGTGTCGTCGTCCCCGGCGACCGCGATGGCCCTGCGGCCCGCCGCGCCGACGGGCCGGGCCTCGGCTTCGAGGTCGTGGTAGCCCATGTGGTTGAACGCCTTGACGACTCGCTTCGCGCCCAGGAAGTCCCGCACGGCCTCGCTGGAGGTGGCGCCCGGGTCGAGGACGCGCTCGCGGGGGCCGTCGACCTCCCACCAGTGGTTCATGGCGTCGATGACGAGCGCGTCGCGCAGGTCCGCGGCGGGAATCGTCCGGTACTTGCCCAGGGGCAGGGCGAGGATCACGATGTCGGCCCCGCTCGCGGCTTCGGCCGCGGTCACCGCGACGGCGCCGGGCGTCAGCACCTCGACGGTGAGCGCGATCGCCGCCGGGTCGCCGGAGCCCGCGATGAGGACCCGGTACCCGGCCGCGACGGCCAGGCGGGCGAGGACGGTGCCGACCTTGCCCGCGCCGAGGATGCCGACGGTCTGCCCGTGACTCATCGCGAGCCGTCCGACAGGAGGTCCTTCACCATCGGGATCACCTTGTCTCCGTACAGTTCCACGGCGCGCAGGCGGGCACTGGCGGACATCGCGCCGCCCGCGGAGTAGATCAGGTCGAAGCGGCCGACGTCGAGCGCGCGGACGGCGGCGGCGATCTTCCGGGCGACCGTCTCGGGCGATCCGATGTAGAGCGAGCCGTGGTCGACCTCGGCGTCGAACTCCTCGCGGCGCAGCGGCTGCCAGCCGCGCAGCTTGCCGATGCGGTCGCGCACGACCTTGTAGCCGGGGTAGAACAGCGCCTTGGCCTCCTCGTCGGTGTCGGCGACGAGGCCGGGGGAGTGGAGGCCGACCGGGTAGGCGGTGGTGCCGAGCTGGTCGGCGGCGCGGCGGTAGAGGTCGACGTAGGGGGCGAAGCGCTCGGCGGGGCCGCCGATGACGGCGAGCATGAGCCGGAACCCGTACTTGGCGGTGCGGACCACCGACTGCGGGCTGCCGCCGACGCCGACCCAGGTGGGCAGGCGTCCGGACTCGGTCTTGGGGAAGACGTCCTGGTCGATCAGGGGCGCGCGCTGCGTGCCATTCCAGGTCACGGGCTTCTCGTCGAGGAGCTTGTGGAAGAGGTCGATCTTCTCCTCGAACAGGACGTCGTAGTCGGCCAGGTCGTAGCCGAACAGCGGGAACGACTCGGTGAAGGAGCCGCGGCCGAGGATGATCTCGGCGCGCCCGTTCGAGAGCGCGTCGACGGTCGCGAAGCGCTGGAAGACGCGGACGGGGTCGTCGGAGCTGAGCACGGTCACGCCCGAGGACAGCCGGATGCGCTCGGTGCGGGTCGCGATGCCCGCGAGGACGGTCTCGGGGGAGGAGATGGCGAACTCGGGCCGGTGGTGCTCGCCGAGGGCCACGACGTCGATGCCGACCTCGTCGGCGAGGACCGCCTCGTCGACGGTGGCGCGGATGGCCCGGGCGAACGTGGTGACGTCGCCCTGGTCGTCCCGGGGCAGGTCGCCGAAGCTGTCGATGCCGAACTCGATGCCGCTCACAATGCTCTCCTCGATCGCCGGCCTCGGGGCCGGGAACTGGTTGACACGTCAATCGTAAATCGATGTAGATGACACGTCAACTACATGGGCGGGGGCTGCGACGAGCGCCACCCCTCGCCCGCTCGCGGCGCTGCGCGCGCCTACTCGCCGCGCTCCTTGAGTCCGGCGAGGTGGTCCCGGAGGGTCTCGGCGACGTCCCGGGCGGCCGCGAGCTGCTCGGGGGTGAGCGCGTCGACGAAGAGCTCGCGGATGGCGTGGAAGTGGGGGACGCTGGAGCGCCGCAGCGCGTCGCGCCCCTCCTCGGTGAGCACCGCCTCGGCGCCGCGGTTGTCGCCCGCCGCCGCCTCGCGCGTGATCAGGCCCCGCTTCTCCATGCGGCCCAAGTGGTGCGAGAGCCGGCTCCGCTCCCAGCAGATCGCGTCGGCCAGGTGCGAGGACCGCAGCCGCCGCCCGGGGGCCTCGCTCAGCTCCAGCAGCACCCGGTAGTCCCCCGGAGAGATCCCGCTGTCGGTCTGGAGCCGCCCGGCCAGGGCCGTGCGCAGATCCTCGGTCGTCTCGATGAAGACGCGCCAGCTGTCCAGCTCGGTGCGGGTGAGCGCGGCGCGGCCCTTCCGCTGTGGCATCGCAGACCTCCGAACGCAGATGAATGACGTGTCAACCATACTTGTTGACACGTCAATCATAGGAGGCGGCGAGGGACGGGCGCATCGGACTGGGACCGACCTCATGCGGCGAACCGCCGACCGGCGGGTGCGGGGCCGTCGCCGGCATCGTCGGCGGGTCGGCGGAGCCAGCGGTCGAACCAGTCCCGGGTGCGCTGGAGGACGTCCAGCTGGTGCGTGCGTTCGCGGGGCGAGTGGCCTTCTCCGGGGTAGACGACGAACTCGTGCTCGATTCCGAAGTGGCGCAGCGCGCGGTGGAAGTACTCCGCCTGGGACAGCGGGACGTTCGTGTCGTCCTCGCCGTGGAGGATGAGCACCGGCGTCCGGATCTTGGCGGCGTGGGAGACCGGGCTCAGCCGGTCGTGCGGGTGCGGGCCGGGGCCCTCCCATCCGACGCTGCCGCCGAGCGCGGCCTCGAACGGACCGAACTCGCCGGTCGCGGCGAGCATGCCCCAGTCGCTGATCCCGGCGCCCATCAGCGAGGCCTTGAACCGCTCGGTCCGCCCCACGGCCCACGCGGCCATGAAGCCGCCGTGGCTCCAGCCCCCGATGCCGAGCCGATCGGGGTCGGCCACCCCGGCGGCGACCAGCAGGTCGATGCCGGTCTCGATGTCGTCCCACTCCTCCAGGCCGACACGGCCCGCCACGCGGGCCGCGAACTCGTGGCCGTGCCCCTGCCCGCCGCGGGGATTGGGATGGAAGACGGCGTAACCGGCGTGCGCCAGCCATTGCCCGGAGGGGTACCAGTTGAGCATGAACCGATCCGCGTGGCGGTCGTACGGGCCGCCGTGCACCAGGGTGACGAGCGGGAACGGCCCGTCGTCCCGGGTCTTCCCCGGCGGCAGGATCAGCAGGCCGTCCAGGGGCAGGCCGTCGCCCGCCTCGTAATGCAGGCGCTCCTGCGCGCCCCAGGGAATGCCGCTGAGCCCGCCGCCCAGGTCGGTGATCGTCCCCAGTGGACCGGTGAGGGTGCCGCAGGCGACCTCCTTGGGCCGGTGGGCCGTGCTCACGACCACGGCGACGACCTCGCCGCGCACCGCCAGTGACTCGGCCTGCCCGGTCACCCGCAGCGCCGCACCGGCGCCGAGCCGGTGGACGGCGGTGTCGAGGCCCTCGGCGACCAGCATCCAGGGCGGGCCCGACGCGGCCTGGACGAGTTCGATCGGGCAGGCGCTCATGCCGGCCGTCAGATTGCGGTGCTCCCCGGTCGCGACCGCCACATCGAAGACCGCGAGGCCGCCGGCCGGCTCCACGTAGGCGAGGTAGGCGACATGCCAGCCGTCGTCGGCCTCCCACCAGACCGGGGAGGAGGCGTCGATCCCGGCCCGGCCGAGATCGCGGACGCCGCCCGTCTCCATGTCCCACAGGGAGAGCCGCGCTTCGAACGCACCGGGGTCCAGCTCGGGCGTCGGCCAGGAGAGGACCGCGAGCGGTCCGCCGTCCGGGCGCTGCGCGACCGCGGTGACATGCTCGTGCCCGAGCGTCCTGACCGCTCCGCTCTCCAGATCGAGGGCCCGCAGCCGCGTCGGGCGCAGGTTCTCGCTCCACACCCGGACGCCCTCGACCGCGGTCTCGTCCTCGGCGAGGAAGACGACCGCCTCCGACAGCGGCAGATGGCCCGAGACCGCCCCGCCCCAGGCGGTCAGCGTCTCCGATTCGCCGTCGGCGAACCGGCACAGCCGCCCATCGCGCAGGAAGTACACGGTGGCCGAATCCGGCGACCAGCGCGGCTCGGCGCCCTCGGTCAGCTTTCGGGGAGCGACGCTCCCGTCAGCGGCCGCGAGCCACAGTTCCTCGACGCCTCTGGCGACGGTCTTGACCGTGTAGGCCACCCAGCGGCCGTCCGGCGAGAGCGCGAGTTGGGAGGGGACGCGGAGATCGACGACGTGCTCGGCTGCCAGCATGCCGCCATTCTCCGCGCTGACCGTGCGTGGTCGCCCGTGGGACACGGGCTCCGCGGGGCCCATCGCGGACGCGAACCCGATCTGCGGAAGACGCCGGTTCGAGGGTTGCGTCGATCGGGATCGAGTGGTTACCGTCCGTTCATGGCTGACAAGGAAAGCAAGGTCCGGCGCTCACCGCTGCACGAGCGCCACGAGGCGCTCGGGGCGCGCTTCGAGGAGTGGAAGTGGGGCCGCAAGGACACGCAGCTGGTCCCGATGGACTACGGCGACACGTACGGCGAGCACGCCGCCGTGCGGGAGCGCGCCGGTGTCTTCGACCTGTCGCACCAGGGGCAGATCATGCTGCACGGGCTCGGCACGGGCAAGGCGCTCAACGCGATCCTCACCAACGACATCGACCAGCTCAACAGCGTCGGCAAGTCCCAGTACAGCCTCCTGTGCGACAGGGACGGCGGCGTGATCGACGAGATCCTCGTCAACCGCTTCACCAAGTCCGGGTTCGAGCTCTTCGGCACCGCCGCGAACTGGCTCGACGCCGCGATCGTCATCGACGACTACACCCCCGGACTGGTCGAACTCGCCGTCCTGGACGGCTCCCAGGTGCTCCTGGAGGTGCACGGACCGGAATCGGCGCAGATGCTGGGCCGACTGGGCATCCCGGTGGGCCACCCGCACATGGACTTCGAGATAGCGACCCTCGAACCGTGGGAGGGCGCGTGGGCCTGCCGGACCGACCGCCTGGGCGAGGAGAGCTACCTGGTCGTGATGCTCCCCGAGCCCGGCCTGAAACTCTGGGACGCCCTGCTCGCCTCCGGCGCGAGCGCGTGCGGCCTCGACGCCTACGACCTGCTGCGCCTGGAGCAGGGGCTTCCCAAGCACGGCAGTGAACTCGGCCCGGACGTGAACCCCGTCGAGGCCCGGATGGGATGGGCGGTCGGCTGGAGCAAGGAGGCCTTCCACGGCAAGGAGTCGCTCGAATCCATCCGCACCGCCGGCCCGGCGCGGCGGCTGTGGGGCCTCGAAGCCCTGGACGACGGCGTCCCGCTCTCCGGCGCAGCGGTGTTCGAAGGCGACCGGCAGGTCGGGGTCACCACCTCGGCGGGCTACTCGCCGACCGTCGACAAGGGCATCGCCCTCGCGCTCCTCGACTCCGGCCTCGAACCCGGGGCCCGCCTGGAGGCCGCAGGCCCCGAGGGCCGAATCCCGGTCCGGGTGGTCAAACCGCCCTTCACCCCGTGACGGAGCGACGGCGACTTCGCGGACTCGGGGTGAGGCGAGGTGTGGTCCCACCGGCCACCGACAAGCCGGGCACGAATGTACCCATGGATGTCATTCCAGGCCCTGTGCGCGGGCGCCGGTCCCGGCGATAGTGGGCGGCATGAGCGAGCGCACCGAGGCCGACATGAGCACCCCGCCGGACGGACTGCCGACCTATCGGGTCCTGACCGGCCCGGACGACGAGGCGTTCTGCCGTCGAGTGAGCGAGATGCTGGCCCTCGGCTACGAGCTGCACCAGGGCCCCGCCGCCACCTTCAACGGCGAACGCGTCATCCTCGCCCAAGCCCTGGTCTGGCCGACCGGGCGGCTCCCGTCGGGGAAGTAGCCGGTCGGCGGTGCCCGTCCTCCGCGTGAGCCCACGCGCAGGACGGACACCGCGTGCTCACTTGAACGCCGCGCTGTTGCGGGCGGCCCAGTCGGCGAAGGCCCGGGGCGGGCGGCCGAGCACGCGTTCGACGTCGGGGCTGACGGCCTGCTCGGCGGGCGTCGGAGTCCCGAGGGCGCCGAGCGTGGCTTCGACGATCGGCTCGGGCATGTACGCCAGCATCCCGTCCCGCGCCTCCTCCCGGGTCAGCTCGGCGAACCGCACCGGTTCGCCGATGGCGGTTCCGATCGCCGCGGCCTGCTGCCGCGGCGAGATCGCGGCGGGCCCGGTCAGCGTGTAGACCTTGCCGCCGTGGCCCGGCTCGCGCAGCGCGGCCGCGGCGACCTCGGCGATGTCGGTCGGGTCGACCGCAGGGATCGCGATGTCGCCGAACGGCGCCGCGACCAGCCGCTGACTGCGGACCGTGTCCGCCCACTGGAAGGCGTTGGAGGCGAAGTTGCCCGGCCGCAGCATCGTCCACTCCAGACTCGACCGCTTGACGGCGTCCTCCAGATGCGACGGGTGGCGTCCCGTGCCCACGCCGTGGGAGGACAGCAGGACCACCCGCCGGACGCCGGCCGCCTCCGCGACGGCGAGGACGCCGCCCATGTCCCCGCCGGCCATGAAGTCGGCCGAGGTCAGCACGAACAGCGCCTCGGCGCCGTCGAGGGCGGGCTTGAGGCTCTCCGGTTCGACCAGGTCGGCCTGATGCACCCGGGCCCCCGCGGGCGCGCCGGTCGCCTTCCTGGACACGGCCGTCACCGACTCGCCCGCCTCGATGAGGGCCTGCACGAGCGGCCTGCCGACGTTCCCGGTGGCACCTGTCACGACGATCATGTGGTTCTCCTGTCTCGGGTCGCATGTACGACCCGAGTCACGTTACTGTCGTGGGGATAGTAGGTACCTAGAGGAAAGTATGGTTTTCGTGTCCGACACCACAGTCGTTCCGCCGGAGCTGGCGTGCCCGATCTCGCCCGTCGTCGACCTCGTCTTCTCCCGGTGGACCACCCCGATCCTGTGGGTGCTCAACGAGTTCGGGCGGCAGCGCTTCGTGGAGCTGGAGCGCCGGATCACCACGATCTCCCCGAAAGTGCTGACCCAGCGGCTCCGGCAGCTCGAACGCGACGGGTTCGTCGTGCGCACCTACCACCCCGAGGTCCCTCCCCGAGTGGAGTACGAGATCACCGACCTCGGGCGCGGCCTTGGACCCCTGTTCGCCTCGATCGCCGAATGGTCGGTCAACCTGGACAAGGTCGAACAGGCCCGAAGCGACTACGACGCCAGGAAGCCCTCGCCGCGCGCACGATGACCCCTCCTCAGGTTCAGGTCGCGGTGCCCGTGACGGTGCCTCCGTTCTCGGTGATCGTGTAGGAGACCGTTCTGCCGCTGTAGAAGTGGAAGGTCAGCGTGACGGGCCGGCCGTCGGTGACGGCGGCCAGGAACTCGGGCGTGAGGATGAGGGTCCCGGCGGTGTAGTCGGGCCGGAAGTTGGACCAGAACTCCTGGTAGGACGTCCAGGTTGCGGTGCCGGCGTTCGAGCCGTCGGCGTACTTGGCCTCCATGGTCGCGAGGGTGTCGCCCTTGAACTGGGTCGGGATCGCGAACGACGACGAGGGCCCGGTGGCGCTGGACAGGACCGGGGTGTCGGCGGTGATGATCTTGATCCGCCACGGGACGCCCGCGGAGTAGCGGGCCTCGATGGTGGCGTTCACCCCGTAGGCGCGGTTCCCGGCGAGGCGGGTGAGCGCGGCGGAGGTGAGGGTGAGCGTGTCGCCGGAGACGGTGTAATCGGCGCCTTCGGCGAGCTTGGTGCCCCCTTGCCACAGGCCGGTGAAGGTGAGCCCGTTGCGGTTGAGGGTCAACGACTTCGCTGCGATGGTGCCGGTCTTCGGCAGGTAGACCGAGTCGAACGAGGCCGTGCCCGAGCGCGTGGTGACGCCGGAGGCGAAGTACTCGTACATGTGCTGGTCGCGCCATTGGAGGGTGCTGCGGTTGAGGAACTGGCCCGCGTCCCACAGCATCGTGGTGACGCCCTTGTCCCGGGCCTGGTATTCGGTGGCCTCGAAGAACTTCAGCAGTTCACCGGGCTGGTGGACGCCGGGGCGGTTGTGGTCGTAGTTGAGGACCGCCCACTCGCCCATGATGACCGGGATGCCGGCGTCCACAAAGGTGTCGTTGACGCGCTGGAAGGTGCCGACGAGGTCGGCCTCGACTTCGGCGTTGTAGGAGGTGAACCCGGCGATGTTGACGCTGAAGGGCCAGAAGCCGTAGAAGTGGATGGTCGCGGCGATCATCGGGTCGTCGAGGCCGTCGATGGTGGCCTTGAGCGCGTCCAGGCGGGGCTGCTCTGCGTTGGTGACCAGGGTCGGCAGGACCAGGAGCCGGTCGTCGTTGTTCCCGCCCGAGCCGCGCACGATCTCGTGGAAGGCGAGGTTGAGCTCCTCGGTGAGGGCGTCGCCCGCGGCGCCTTCACTGCCGGTGAACTGGGGTTCGTTGACGCTCTCGAACGACAGCTCGGCCGGGTAGTCCTTGAACCGGTCGGCGATCTGCGTCCACAGTGCCTCGTACTTGGCCATGACGGCGTCGTGGTCGGTCGGCAGGGCGTTGAGCCACATCCACGAGTCGTGGTGGACGTTGAGGAGGACTTGCAGGTCCGCCTCCAGGGCCCAGTCGATCACCTGGGCGACGCGCTCCATGCGGGCGGGGTCGACCGTGTAGCCGGGGCCGTCGCCCATGTACTCGTCCCAGGTGACGGGCAGGCGGATCGAGTTGAAGCCCTGCGACTTGACGTGGGCGAGCAGCTGCTCGGTGATGAGCGGGTTGCCCCAGGCGGTCTCGCCGCCGAGTGCGTCGAGGGTGTTGCCGACGTTCCAGCCCGGCTGCATCGCCGCGACCTGGTCCATTGCGGACACATTGCCCGTGGGGGGCGGGGTGGTCGGGGTCGTGGTGGGCTCGCCGACGGTGCCGTCGCAGACGCGGCCGTTGAGGCGGAACTCGAACGGGTCGCGGTTGACGCCGGCCCAGGACCCGTTGAAGCCGAAGGAGACCGAGGAGCCGGTGGCGATCTTCGCGTTGTAGCTGAGGTTCTCGGCGTTGACCTGCTCCGCAGTGATGGTGAACTTCGCGTTCCACCCGTGGGTGACGGCCTGGCCCTCGGGCCAGACCCATTCGACGTCCCAGCCGTCGATCGGGTCGCCGAGGTTGCGGACGGCGACGTTCGTGGTGAAGCCGCCGGGCCACTGGTTTTGGACGTTGTACTCGACTTCGCAGCCTTGGGCCGCTTGGGCGCTGACGGCGCTGACGGCGCCGACGAGGCCGGCCGCCAGGGTCGCGAGCGCGGCGGCCGCGACGGCGGCCAGGCGCAGGCGCGCTCTATGTAGGGATTGCGTGTGCACGGGACGCTCCTTGCCGGATGGGGGTATTCGTGGCGCACGAACTTATGAATCGACCATACTAAATATGTCAGTCGGGTGTCAATTCATGCTTTCACCTGGGGTGGGACCGGTCCGGCTAGAATGCGCGGGTGCCTCCTGAAGAACGAGCGCTGCGCGCCGACGCCGCGCGCAACGTCAAGCGGATCCTGGACGCCGCGCGCGCCGTGCTCGCCGACCAGGGCCCGGACGCGCCCCTGGAGGCGATCGCCGAGCGGGCCGGGGTCGGCGTCCGGACCCTGTTCCGCCACTTCCCGCACAAGGAGGCGCTGGTGCGGACGGCCTTGCGGCAGACCGTCACCGAGCACCTGCCGCCGATCCTGTACCGCACGCCCGACTACGACCCGCGCACGGCGATCCTGATGGTCATGGAGGCGGTGCTCGCCATCGTCGACCGCGAGCGCAACACCCTCGCCGCGGCCGCGAACCCGGCGGCGCTGACCGCGGAGGTCATCGCGCCCGCGCGGACCGTCCTCGGCGAGCTCACCGAACGCGCCAAGGCTGAGGGCACGATGCGCGACGACGTGACCGGCGACGACGTCGTCCGCGTCCTGGGCCTGCTCGCGAACTTCCCCTGGGTCACGCCCGACGGCGACTGGCGGCGCTCCCTCGCGCTCGTCTTCGATGCCTTCAACCCCGGAACGGCCGGCCCGCCGCCCCCGGCGACCCGCTAGCGCCCGCCGCCTTGCTCAATGCGACATGTCGTCCCGGCGCTCGCGCTCACCCCGGAGGCGAAGCGGCCGACATGACGTCTCGGCAGTGCGGCTGCGCCTGCGCGCTCCGCGCCTTGGGTGGGGCAGGCGGTACCTGTGATCCGGGGGTCCGCAGGCTCGTTTGAAGCCGTTGCGGCCCATACGGTTCGATCATGAGAAAACGCATGATCCCCGCCGCGGTCGCGGCGCTGGGACTCGTCGGTGCGCTGGCGGTCACGCAGATCGCCGCGGCCGATCCGGCCCGGCACGACACCGGGAGGCTCGACACCGAAGCGCTCCAAGCCCGGCTCGACGACTTCGCCGGCCTCACGGCCGGTTCCGTCCTCGTCGAGGTCCGGGACGGTGACGACACCTGGAGTGAGGCGGCCGGGAATCGCAGCCTCGACGAGGACGCGCGCCGGGCGCGCCCGGGGGACCGGGTCCGGATCGGCAGCGTCACCAAGTCGATGGTGGCCGCGGTCGTCCTCCAGCTCGACGGCGAGGGCGTCCTCGACCTCGACGCGCCCCTCTCCGACTACCTGCCCGACCTCCTGCCCTACGAGCGGCAGCCGACGATCCGCCAGCTCCTCGCCCACACCGCCGGCGTCCCCGACTGGGTCCCGATCGCCTATCCCGGCTTGGAGAACGGGGACCTGACCGAGGTCCGCGAGGACTACCGGAGCCACTACGAACCCGAGGAGCTGATCGCCATCGCCATCCAGGAGGAGCCGCCGTTCGGTCCGGGCGAGGGCTGGTCCTACTCCAACACCGGCTATGTGGTCCTGGGCCTGCTCATCGAGGAGCGCACCGGGCACAGCCTGCGGCACGAGCTCCAGGAGCGCGTGTTCGAACCGGCCGGCCTCGACCACACGTACTTCCCGCGGGACGACACCGCCGGCATCCGCGGCCCGCACTCGGTCCCGTACATCACGACCGGCGACCCGGCCGATCCGTATTTCGACGCCACCGCGGTGTCCAACACCCAGCTGGGCGCCTCGGGCGGCGCCGTCTCCACTGTGGGCGACGTGAACGACTTCTACGACGCGCTCACCGACGGCACCCTGCTGACCGCCGAGCAGCTCGCCGAGGCCACCGAGTTCACCGACACCGGCACGGGCTTCCAGTACGGCCTGGGCCTGGGCGGCGTCCAGGTCGGCTGCCCCGACGACCCCGAGGAGGTCTTCCTCGGCCACGTCGGCGACGGCATGGGGCACCAGACCCAGTCGTTCCACTCCTTCGACGGCGAACGCCAGATCACGCTGTCCTGGAGCATCGACGACAAGCACGCCTACAACGATCCGGCGGCCTTCGACGAAGCCCTCTTCGCCCTCCTGACCGCCGGCCTCTGCGGCACCGACTCCTAGCGGCGATCGAGGAGGCCGCGCGCCTGGAGTGCGATCGCGGACCGGGTCGGCTATGCTATCCACCAAGTGGTTGGTGGATAGCATAGGAGGAGCACATGCCCGCGACGAAGACCGGCTCCGACCGGCGGCAGCAGCTGCTGAAAGCCGCGTTCGACCAGATCGCCGAGAACGGGTTCGAGGGCCTGCGCACGCGGGTCGTGGCGAACGCGGCCGGGATCGACCACTCCACCGTCCACCACTACTTCGCGACCAAGCAGGACCTGATCGCGGCCGTGGTCGACTACGCGGTCTCGCGGTTCCGTTCCGGCGAACCGGAGTTGGACCGGCCGCAGGTGCGCCTGCGCGAGCACCTGGAGCTCATGGCCCGCCTCATGCGGGAGCAGCCGAAGCTGTTCACCGTCCTGAGCGAGATCGACCTCCGCGCCAAACGCGATCCGGCGATCGGCGCGATCGTCGCCGAGCGTGACCAGCGCTGGCGCGCAACGCTCACCGCGCTGTTCGACCAGCCCGGCTGGCATCCGTCCATCGCGCCCGGTCCGGCCGCGGCCCTGGTCATCGCGGCGGTCAAGGGTTCGCGGTTCTACGCCGACCCCGCCGACGCCGCCGCGGCCCTCGAACAACTCCTCGAACTCCTCATTCCCGAAGGGACCCTGCAATGATCAGTGTCGGCATCATCGGCGGCGGCATCGGCGGGCTCTGCCTGGCGCAGGGACTCGTGCGCGCGGGCATTGACGTCCACGTCTTCGAACGCGACGAGCACGTCACGGCCCGCGAACAGGGCTACCGGCTGCACATCGACCCCCACGGCTCCGCGGCCCTGCACGAATGCCTGCCCGAGCCGCTGTGGAACGCCTTCACGGCGACCGCCGGTGACCCCGGCACCGGCGGCTTCGGGTTCCTCGACGAGCGGCTCGCGACCATGTGCCTGGTCGAGGACGAGGTGTTCCGCGGCGGCCTCACCGATCCCGCGCGCGGCCACCACGCGGCGAGCCGCATCACGCTGCGGCGCATCCTGTTGGCGGGCTTGGGCGAACGGGTCCGCTTCGGCGCCGAGTCCACCGGCTTCGAACGCCTCGCCGACGGCCGGGTGCGCGCCGACTTCGCCGACGGCGGCGGCGCCGAGTTCGACCTGCTCGTCGGCGCCGACGGCGCGAAATCGCGGCTGCGGCGCCAGCTCCTGCCCGGTGCCGAACGCGTCGCGGCGGGCGCCATGGGCATCGGCGGGAAACTGCCGCTGGAGGGCCGCGACTGGCTCCCGGACCGGCTGACCGGCGGCCTGAACGTCGTGATGCCCCCGCGCGACTTCCTGTTCACCGCGGTGTTCAAGCGCCGCCGCACCACCGAAGAGGCCCGGGCCCTCCTGTCCGACGACGTCACCGCGGCCGGCCTGGACGCCGACGAGCTGTTCGGCGGCCTGGAGCAGCAGGACTATCTCATGTGGGCGTTCGTCCTGCCCGCCGGAGCGGCCGACACCGAAGCCGGCGGAGCCGAGCTCCGCGACCTCGTCCTGCGCAGGGCCGCAGGCTGGGACGAACGGCTGCAACGCATCCTGGCCGAGTCGCGTCCCGAGACGATCAACGCCTTCGGCTTCCAGGCCTCGACCAGGCCCCGCCCCTGGTCCACCGGCAACGTCACGCTCCTGGGCGACGCGATCCACAGCATGCCGCCCACCGGCGGCGTCGGCGCCAACACGGCCCTGCGCGACGCGGCCAACCTGTGCCGGGCGCTGACCGACGCGGCCGCCGGCACCCGACCGCTCATCGACGCGGTCGCCGACTACGAGCGGCAGATGCTCGCGTACGGCTTCGAAGCCGTCGACGTCTCGATGTCACGGGCGCGCCAGGCCACGGCCGGACGCCTCGCCCGGACCGGCGCCCGCGGCTTCATGCGCCTGTGCGGCACGGTCCCTCCGCTGCGCCGGGCCGTGTTCAAATCCAGCTGGACCGACGCGGAGACGGCGCGACCGCAGGCCGCATGACTCTGTCGGGCCCTTGTCCATGCGTGCCATGCTCAAGACGGGAGGCCCGTCATGGTCGAGCTGGTCGTCATCGCGCACATCGCCTCGGGCCTGTGCGCCGTGGCCGCGGGCATCACGGCGATGCTCAGCCCGAAGCGGCCGGGCCGCCACCCGGTCGCGGGGCGGGTCTACCTGTGGGCGCTCGCCGCGCTGTTCGCGACCGGCTGCCTGCTCGCCCTCGCGCGCCCGCACACCCTGTTCCTGCTCATCCCCGGGACCGGCGCGCTCGCAGCGGCCGCGATCGGGTTCGCGGCCCGGCGCCTGCGGTGGCGGCACTGGCTGCCCCACCACATCATCGCCATGGGCGGGTCCTACATCCTGGCCCTGACGGCGTTCTACGTCGACAACGGACCGCGCCTGCCGATCTGGCGTGAGCTCCCGCCGCTCTCGTTCTGGTTCCTGCCCGCCGCCGTCGGCATCCCGCTGATCTGGCGGGCGCTGCGCCGCCGCACCCGCCGCCCGATCGGGGAACCGAACCCATGACGCACGAGGGGCCGGGACGCGAGAGCGTCCCGGCCCCTGTTTCCTTGTCAGCTTTCGGGAGCGGTCAGCCGCAGCAGCCGCCGCCGGCCTGCGTGAGCTGGGGGAGTTCGCGGCGCTCGCCGGAGCGGCCGTGCAGCACCCCGGTCGCCAGGCCGCGCGAGGCGATCGTCACCGGCTCCGGCGCCGCCGTCCCGCAGCCTCCACCGGCTTCGGCGGTCTCGCTTGTGCCGCAACCGGAGTCGGCCGTGGCACCGCAGCAGCCGCCCGCTTCGCCCGCCTCGGCGATCGAGGTGGCTTCGAGGGAACGCGAGGAGGAGCAGACGCCGGTTTCGGGCAGCTCCAGCTCGACCTTGTCGGCGGCTTCGCGGTCGCCGGCGAGGGCGGCGGCGATGGAGCGGACCTGCTCGTAGCCGGTGGCGAGGAGGAACGTGGGGGCGCGGCCGTAGGACTTCATGCCCACCAGGTAGAAGCCCTCGTCGGGCTGGGCGAGGTCGGCCTCGCCGTGCGGGGGCACGGTGCCGCAGGAGTGGAAGTTCGGGTCGATGAGCGGCGCGAGCTTCGCCGGGGCCTCGACGATCGCGTCGAGTTCGAGGCGGATCTCGCGCAGCATCTCCAGGTCGGGCCGGAACCCGGTCGCCGCGGCCACATGGTCGGCCTCGATGACGTGCTCGATGCCGCCGACGTTGCCCACCACCGCGACCGAACCGTCGTCGCGGGTTTCGAAGCGGTCGATCGTGAAGCCGGTGACCAGCTCGATCGCGCCCGCCTCGACGAGTTCGCGCAGACGGGTCCCGATCGTGCCGCGCGCCGGGAGCGCGTCGGCCGAGCCGCCGCCGTAGAGGCGGGTCGGGGAGTCGCCGCGGATCGCCCACGTGACGGTCGTGCCCGGGTCGGCTTCGGCGAGTTGGGCGAGGTTCAGGAGCGTGTTGGCTGCGGAGTGCCCCATGCCGACCACCAGGGTCCGCTTGCCGGCGAACCGGTCCCGCTCGACGCCGAGGACGTCGGGGAGCGGCCCGGCGGCCCAGGCGGCGGCGTGGTCCTCGCCGGGAGCGGCGAGGCCGTGGGCGCCGAGGGGGTTGCGCTGCGACCAGGTGCCGGAGGCGTCGATGACCGCATCCACGATCACGTCCTCCCATGCGCCCGAAGCGGACTGGGTGCGCACCAGGTAGGGGCGGCCCTCGCGGTCGATGGTGCGGGTCTTGTCCACGCCGAGGCGGGCGACGGCGACGACGCGGGTGCCGTAGCGCAGGTGCTGGGCCAGCTCCGGGGTCTTCGCCAGCGGCGCGAGGTAGTCGTCGATCAGGTCGGCGCCGGTCGGCAGGCCGTCGGGGTCGGGCGCGGTCCAGTCCTGGGCTTCGAGCAGCCGCCTTGCAGCACTGTCGATGTCGAACCGCCACGGGGAGAACAGGCGGACGTGGCCCCACTGGCGGATCGCGTCGGCCGGGCCGCTCCCGGCTTCGAAGACGATCGGGGTCAGGCCGCGTTCGAGCAGGTGCGCGGCGGCGGCGAGGCCGACCGGCCCGGCGCCGATGACGGCGACCGTGGTGACCGGGCGAGCGGTGGGGTTCGACATGGCGGGCTCCCGTGGATCCGGGTGACCGCGACGATCGCGGTCACATCAACTCACCTAATTAATATCAGCGAATGCTGTTGATAGCAAGTTCTGTGGTTTACTTGACTCATGAGCCGCACGATCGAACTCACCCTGACCGACGTCAGCGCCGAGGAGCACTCGGACGCGTCGGTGATCGAGCACGCCAAGGGCCTCGCGCCCCAGTTCAAAGCCCTCGCCGACGAGAACCGGCTGGCCCTCGTGCTGCTCCTGTCCGAGCATCCGCGGACCGTGCGCGAGCTGACCGACGCCACCGGCCTGGCCCAGACCCTCGTCTCCCACCACCTCGCGCCCCTGCGCGACCTCGGCCTCGTCTCGGTGACTCCCAAGGGCCGCAGCAACGTCTACTCCCTGTGCTGCGACGCCTTCGCCGCGCCCATGCGCGCCCTCGCCGGCCTGTCGAACCCGGTCGAGCACAACGGCTGCTGCTAGCCGAGAAGGGCGCGAACTCCGTTGCGGCACTGGTCGATCGGCCTGGGCATCGCCCTGGCCTGCCTGGTCGTCGCCTGGGGCGTCCTGGTCCTGCTGGCGCGGCGGCTGCCGCCCGGCCTCCTGCGCGACCTCGTCGCGTTCATCCCCGACCTCGTCACCACCGTGCGCCGCCTCCGCGCCGATCCGCGGGTGCCCCGTCGCGCCAAGGTCGTGCTGCTGATCGCCGCGGTCTGGGTCGCCAGCCCCATCGACCTCATCCCGGAGTTCCTGCCGGTCATCGGCCCCCTCGACGACATCCTGGTCGTCGCCTTGGCCCTGCGGTACGCGGGCCGCGCTGTTCCCCGCGAACTCCTGCTCGATGCCTGGCCGGGCAGTCCGCACCTGATCCAGCGGCTCCTGGGCCCGGCCCGCACCGGCGAGTGAATATCAGGGTTGAACTCCCGCAACGAAATCGGATAGACCTGACGCCATGGCCACCCACGCTCCCGAAGCCGCCGCCACCACCGAGACCGTGCCGCGCCGGGTCCTCATCGCCCTGTGCGCCACCCAGATCACCAGCTGGGGCGTCCTGTTCTACGCCCTCCCGGTGCTCCTGGCGGACATCACCGCCGACACCGGCTGGTCGACCGCGGGTGTCATGGGCGCCTTCTCGATCGGGCTCGCCGCCTCCGCCCTCGCCGGGATCGCCGTCGGCCACCTGCTCGACCGGCGCGGCCCGCGCCTGGTCATGACCGCGGGCTCGGCCGTTGGAGTGGCCGCGGTCGTCGGGATCGCGCTCGCGCCGAGCCTGTGGTGGTTCATCGCCGCCTGGGTCCTCTCCGGCGTCGCCCAGGCCGCGGTGCTCTACAAGCCCGCGTTCGCCGCCATCACCGTCTGGTACGGGGCCCGACGGGTCCGCGCACTGACCATCCTCACCCTCGCCGGAGGACTCGCCTCCACCGTCTTCGCACCGCTCACCGCGTTCCTCGCCGGCCATTTCGACTGGCGGGGCGTCTATCTCGTCCTCGCCGCGATCCTCGCCCTCGTCACCGTCCCCGCACACGCGCTCGCCCTCAACCCGCCCTGGCCCGCACACCCTAAGGCGCACAAAGCAGTGGACGGGGCCGGCTTGGACCGGCGGCAGATCATCACCTCCCCGGCGTTCATCGCCCTCGCCGCCGCCATCGCCCTGGCCGCCTTCGCGATGGGCACCTCGAACCTCTACCTCGTCCCGCTCATGACCGGCCGCGGCATGGACACCACCACCGCCGCCTGGGCCCTCGGACTCTGCGGCGCGGGCCAGCTCCTCGGCCGCATCGCCTACGCCCCCATCGCCGCCCGGACCGGACCCACCCTGCGCGCCGTCGCGATCCTCACCACCGGTGCCGCGACCCTGCTCGCCACCGCGCTCATCGCCGGACCGGTCGCGCTCGTCTTCGCCACGGTCATCGTCCTGGGCGCCGCCCGCGGCGCCTTCACGCTCCTGGACGCCACCGTCGTCACCGACCGCTGGGGCCCGCACGGATACGCCGTCCTCCACGGCATCCTCACCGCACCCGCCACCGCCGCCCTCGCCCTCAGCCCCTGGGCCGGCGCCCACCTCGCCACCTGGACCGGCGGCAACCCCCAGCTGTTCGGCCTCCTGGCGGCGTTCACCGCCGCCGCAGCCGTCATCATCCTGGTCGAACGCCTCGCGAAGCGGCCCTAGCCGCCGCTCGGAGCCAGCTTGATGTAACCGCGGTTTCATGCAACCATGGTTGCATGAACGAGGTTGCGGGCGAGTGGGTGCTGCTGTCGTACCGGATGCCGCGGGAACCGTCGAGCCCGCGGATCGCGGTGTGGCGCAAGCTCAAACGGCTCGGCGTCGCGCAGATCTCCGACGGCCTGGTCGCTCTGCCGGCGGATGCGCGGACCCGCGAGCACCTGGAGTGGCTCGCCGACGAAGTCCAGGACGGCGGCGGCACGGCCGCGATCTGGATCGCCCGGCCCGCGGCCCTCGCCCAAGAACGGGAACTGGCCTCGGCCATGGCCGAGGCCCGGGCGGCCGAGTACCGCGCCGTCCTCGACGCGGCCGCGGCCGCCGC
>NZ_QFRW01000284.1 GCF_003265355.1 Glycomyces dulcitolivorans
GTCCGGCGCCTCCGGCGGCGAGGAAGCCCGCGAGGGAGGCGTCGCCGGCGCCGACGGTGCTGGCGACGGGCCCGGCGAGGGGCGCCTCGGCGTGGTGGACGCCGTCGGCGTCGACGAGGATCGCGCCGTCGGCGCCGAGGCTGACCAGGACCGCTTGCGCGCCTTGGGATCGGAGTGCCTCGGCGGCTTCGACGGCGTCGCCGAGGGTGGTGATTGCGGCGTGCGCGGCTTCGGCGAGCTCGTCGCGGTTGGGTTTGACGAGGTCGGGCCGGGCGCGGAGGCTCGCGGCGAGGGCCGGGCCGGAGGTGTCGACGGCGGCGCGGGCGCCGGCCTGGTGGGTGCGTTCGACGAGGACGGCGTAGAAGTCGGGGCCGACGCCGGGCGGGAGGCTCCCGCACCCGGCGATCCAGGACGCGCGCCGGTCGAGGGTCGGGGCGATGGCGGCGGTCAGGAGCTCTTCGACCTCTTCGGGCCGCAGGGCGGGCCCGGACTCGTTGAGCTTGGTGACCGTCCCGTCGGCCTCGGCGATGGTCAGGTTCGAGCGGACCCCTTGGGAGACGGGCACTTCCTCGACGTGGACGCCGGCCTCGCCGAGGAGGTCGAGGAGTTCGGACCCGGCGTGGCCGCCGGTGGTGAGGACCGCGCGGGTGGCGTGGCCGTTGGCGACGAGCGCGCGGGAGACGTTGACGCCCTTGCCGCCGGGGTCGACCCGGTCGGAGGAGGCCCGGTGGACCTCGCCGCGCCGGAGCACTTCGACCGCGATGGTGCGGTCGAGGCTCGGGTTGGCGGTGACCGTGACGATCATGCGCGCACCACTTTCAGGTCGGCGGCCTCCAGGTCGGCGGCGAGGTCGCGGCGGATGGTCTCGGTGGTGACCTCGAAGGACGCGGCGAGGGCGGCCGCGTCCACCCGGCCCTCGGTGCGCGCACGTTCGGCGATGCGCTGCTGGCGCTCTTCCACGAACATGTTGTTTCACCTCCGTTTCACTTGGTTTTATTCGGTTGTACATGGCTCTATATGGCTTCATCGGCTCCGGTCGCGGGTCCGCGGGCGTGACGATTGCGCAACACCGCCTCTGACCTAGAACGCTACCGACCGCGCGGGCCACTGGACGTGTTTCGGCCAGGGCCGCGCCCCGGGCGGGGCGCGTGCTTGAATGCGGGCATGGGCATCACGATCCTCAAGGGCGACATCACCCGCCAGAGCGTCGACGCGATCGTCAACGCCGCGAACTCCTCGCTCCTGGGCGGCGGCGGTGTCGACGGGGCGATCCACCGGGCGGGCGGGCCCGCGATCCTGGAGGAGTGCCGGGCGCTGCGCGCCTCCCGGTACAAGGACGGCCTGCCGACCGGGCAGGCCGTCGCGACCACGGCCGGGCGCCTCGACGCCCTCTGGGTGATCCACACCGTCGGCCCGGTCTACACCGGGGCCGAGGACCGCAGCGCGCTCCTGGCGTCCTGCTACCGCGAGTCGCTGCGGGTCGCCGGCGAGCTGGGGGCGGCGTCGGTGGCGTTTCCGGCGGTCTCGGCGGGGGTATACGGCTGGCCTGCCGACTCGGCCGCGCAGATCGCCGTGGATACGGTGCGCGCGGCCGCGACCGAAGTGGACGACCTGCGGTTCGTGCTGCTCAACGACGAGGTCTACGCGGCCTTCGAGCGGGCGATGGGCTGAAGCGCCTCAGATTCTTGTCGCACCCTGCCGGTACGGTCGGACGCCCGCAACCGACGAAGGGGCAAGTGCATGAAGACGCTCAGCGAAGACGCGTTCGCCGCCGCCGCGCGGTACCTGGACCTCCACGCCAGGCTCGTCGACCGGCTCAGGTTCGCGCACGCGTTCGGGGGCGCGCCGGGGGAACTGGTGCGCAACGCCGTCGCGGCCTACCAGAACCTCGACGGCGGCTTCGGGAACGCGATCGAACCGGACCTGCGCGGCTCGGGCTCGCAGCCGCAGGGCGCGGAGATCGCCTTGTGGATGGTCGAGGGCATCGCCCACGCGGATGAGCCGATGCTCCTGCGCGCCTGCGACTGGCTGGAGTCGCACACCACTGAGGACGGGGGCGTGCCGTGGGTGCTGCCGAGCGTCCTCGACGACGAGCGCGGGCCCTGGTGGCAGCCGCAGGGCGAGAAGCCGCCCGCGGCGCTCAACCCGACCGCGCCGATCGCGGGCCTCCTCCACGCGCACGGCGTCGACCACCCGTGGCTGGGGGCGGCGACCGAGTTCTGCTGGAAGGCGATCGGGGAGACCGGCGAGGTCGGGGCGTACGACGCGCTGTGCATCCTGAACTTCCTGGAGCGCGTCCCCGACCGCGATCGGGCGAAGGCCGAGTTCGAGCGGCTGCGGTCCCCGCTGCGCGGCGCGGCCGCCCTCGACCCGGACGCGCCCGGGCACGTCCACTCCCCCCTCGACCTCGCACCGGCACCGGACTCGCTGGCGCGCGGGCTGTTCAGCGACGAGGAGATCGACCTGCACCTGGACCGGCTCATCGACGACCAGGGCGGGGACGGCGGATGGGCGCCGAACTTCGAGATGTGGACGCCGGTCGTCGCCCACGAATGGGGCGGGTACCTGACCTTCGCGAGACTCAGGACGCTGGAGGCCTACGGGCGCATCGGGCGGTAGGCCGTGCGCCGTCTCCACTGGACCGTGCGGCGAACCGGGCGGCCGCCCTCGGGTCCGAGGGGGCCGCCCGCGAATCAGGATCAGGCGGCGCAGCGCCGTCCGGTCGGACCGGTGTGCGCTAGGCGGGCTTGCGGGCCTCGCCGGCGAGGTGGGGGCTGACCTTGAGGGGGTAGGGCAGGAACGGGAGCCGCTTCGCTTCGAGGCCGTCGGTGTCGAAGCCGGCGGCGGTGAGGGCGGCGCCGGTGTCGCGCGAGGTGTGGCAGCCGCCGAAGACGTGCGACCAGACCACGACGTCGAAGAGGTATTCGAGCGCGCGGATGTTCCGGTTGGCGGAGGCGACGTGCTCCAGGAGGACGAGGCGCCCGCCGGGTTTGAGCACGCGGTGGATCTCGGCGAGCGCGAGCGCCTGGTCCTCGACGGAGCACAGCACCAGGGTGGTGACGACCGCGTCGAAGGAGTCGTTCTCGAACGACAGCTGCTCGGCCTGTCCTTCGAGGACGGTGGCTTTGAGGCCGAGCTCCTCGGCCCGCTCGCGGGCAAGGTCCCGCAGGGCCTCTTCGGGTTCGACCGCGACCAGTTCGGTCACGGCGCCGGGATAGTGCGTGAAGTTGGCGCCGTGGCCGGCTCCGACCTCCAGCACCCGTCCGCTGAGTCCTGCCAGGAGCCGCGCCCGCTGCTCGCCGAGGCCGCGGTCCTCTAGGGACTGGGCGGCTTTGGGGTACCAGCGGGCGAAGAGGCGGTGGCTCCTTCGTCCCATGTTCACTCCTCGTCGTTCTGCGACCGGGCCAGGAGGACGACGGCCACCACGATGAGCAGCAGCAGGATCACGGCCACGAGGAAGGTGTCGACCGCGAACAGGGCGTTGAGGCCCCATGCGAGGAACGGGGCCATGATCACGAGGACCGCCGTGAGGGCGATCCACCTCGCGTTGCGGCTCATGAAGTCCATCGGCGCTCCTCCCGGGTTCACCCCGAGCCTACGGGAGCACCGCACCTCGCGGGGTCGCCGGTCCGTTCAGTTGGTGCGGGTGTTGGGGAGGTGGTCGCCGAGGTAGCCGATCCACACCTTCCCGGTGGCGCCGCCGGCGTCGTCGAGGAAGTGCATGCGCGGCGCGGGCGAGCCGATGGGCTGGAGCTTGATGTGCGCGGGCATGTAGACGCGCCCGGACGGGTCGATCTCGGCGGGGACGCGGAACAGGCGCGCCCGGTAGTACTTGGGGTTGCCCGAGACCGAGTCGGACTCCTTCATGGACACCATGGTCGGGATGATGTGCGGCTCCCCGGGGAGGGGGCGGGAGCACCAGTCGTAGAAGCCGCCGGTGAAGCGGTCCTCGGCGCGGGCGGAGGCGTAGGCGTCGAGGGCGCGGAGGGCGTCCCAGGCCTTGGCGGTCCAGCGGCGGCGCTGGCGCGGGTAGGTGACGTCGAGGCGGGAGACCTCGGTGTCGAGGCTGTCGGGCAGGTCGAGGCGGCGCAGCTGCTTGCGGGCGCGCTGGACGACGTCCATGAGGCTCTCGGCGTCGAAGGGGCCTTCGGGGCCCTCGTCCTGGACGCCGTAGACGGGGTCGGCGTGCTCGGCGAGGCGGCCTTCGAGCCAGCGGATGCGGTCCTGCGCCTTGCGTTCGTGCTCTTGGAGTTCGACGTAGTCGAGCTCCAGCTGGTCGTGTTCGCGGCGGAGGCGTTCGAGGTCGTCGCCCCTGCCGCGCCGGCCCAGGAGGCCGGTGGTCTCGACGGCGCGGGTGAGGGCTTCGAGGTGCGCGGACATGGTCTTGATGAGGGCGGTGGTCTCGGAGTCGCCGCCGCGGGCCATGTCGACGAGCGCTTCGAGGACGGCGTTGTCGAGGTGGTCGGCGAGGCGTTCGGCGATCCCGGCGGCGAGGCGGCCGGAGCCGTCGTCCGCGGGCGCGGGGTCGGGCGGTTCGGGTTCGGGGGCCGCCTGTACCGGTTCCGGTTCGGAAGCCACCGGTTCCGGTTCGGGAATCGGTTCGGGGACCGGTTGGGGTGCTTCCACTTTGGCCGGCGCGGGCTGCTTGGGGGCCTTGGGCGGGCGCGGGACGGCGATGGCGGCGGGGCTGGGCGGGGCGGCGTGGAGCGCGGCGGGTTCGAGGGCGCCGGAGAGGACGCGGGCGACGCGCTGCTCGGTCTGGCGGATGTCGGCGGGGACCTGGCGGTGCACCGAGAGCTCGACGACGCCGGTGACGACGACGTCGAGCGCGCGGGTGCCGTGCTCGCGGATGGCGCTGCCGCCCCGCGGCTGGTGGCGCATCGCGTAGGACTCCTCGCCGGGGCGCACGCCCGGCAGGTAGGTGCGCAGGCCGCCGCCGAAGACGGAGAGGTCGGGGCCGAGCCAGGAGTTGAGGTCCTCCTGGGTCCTGGTGTCGTAGAGGCGGACGACGGAGGCGACGCCGGCGAGGGCCTCGGCGAGGTGGTCGGCGCAGGCGACGGCCGCGGCCGGGTCGCCGCGGTCGACGGTGAGGACGATGAGCGGGACGGTCCGGGAGCGGTGGGCGAGGCGCCCGGTGAGGTCCTTGACCTCTTCGGGGCCGACGAGGTGGGCGCCGGCCTCGACCGGGACGGCGCCGTCGGTGGCGCGGCCGGTCGCGAGGTAGTCGGCCACGAAGCCGGGGGCGCGGACGGACTCGGCGGTCTCGGACAGGTCGCCTTCGACGGTGACCAGGACCCAGTTGCGGTCGGCCTTGCGGCCCTCGGCCCAGGTCGCGGTGGTGCGCAGGCGCCCCCGGCCGGTGGGTTCGTCGAGGGTGTAGCGGCCGCAGACCCCGGTGTCGGCCAGGGTGACGCGGGTGCGGCCGCGGGAGCGCTCGACGAGCGGCGACCCGTCGTCCTCGACGCCGGCCCACGCGGCGAAGCACCGCCGCAGGCGCGGGCCGAGCCGTTGCCCGCTGTCGCGGAGTACTGCCTGGTAGAACAGCGTCACAGTGCCTCCAGCGGTCCATCGGCGGCCACGTTGAGGGAACATGCTACTGGAGTGCGGGCCCCAGGTCGTCCCCCAAATCCAATAGGGACGGTCGAGGGGTGCGGGGGGACGCGGAGCGGGCCCGCACCCGGGCGGGTGCGGGCCCGTCGCGGCTTGACGATGCCGTTGAAACGACGTTGCCGTTGAAGCGACGCCGTCGGGGCGCCTCAGGCGGTCTCGGCGGCCGGCTCGTCCTGGTCGGCGGTCGGGTTGTTCGCCTTGTCGAGGACGGGGGCGCCCACGTCGCGCTCGGCGAGGTGGCGGCGCACCGAGTACCAGACGGCCGCGATCCACACCAGGGCGATGGCGATGTAGGCGATGATCTGCGCGGTGTCGGAGGCGCCGATCCAGTCCGAGCGCAGCAGCGTGCGGACGTTGGTGAGGATGATGACGCCGCCGACGGCCGAGCCGAGGACGCGCGGCGGGATGTGGCGCACCAGCCAGGCCGCGATCGGGGCGGCGATCAGGCCGCCGAGGAGCAGCACGCCGACCCACGCGAAGTCGACGCCCTGGCTGCCGAGCGCGAACAGGAAGCCCAGGGAAGCGGCCAGCGCGACCAGGAACTCGGAGGTGTCGATCGAGCCGATGACCTTGCGGGGCTCGATGCGGCCGCTGGCCAGGAGCGCGGGCGTGCCGACCGGGCCCCAGCCCCCGCCGCCGGTGGCGTCGAGGAAGCCGCCGACGAGGCCGAGCGGGGTGAGGAAGCGCTTGCGCAGGGGCTTGCCGAGGTTGCGGCTGTCGAGGCCGCGGAGGGTGAAGCGGATGAGCAGGTAGAGGCCGAGGCCGAGCAGGATGATCGACATGACGGGGGCGGCGATCTCGGTGGAGAGCCAGGACAGGAAGGTGGCGCCGGCGAAGGCGCCGACGGCGCCGGGGATGCCGATCTTGAGGACGACCTTCCAGTCGACGTTGCCGAAGCGCCAGTGGCTGGCGCCGGAGGCGAGGGTGGTGCCGATCTCGGCGAGGTGGACGGTGGCCGAGGCGGAGGCGGGGTTGGTGCCGATGGCCAGGAGCAGGGTGGTCGACGTGACGCCGTAGGCCATGCCGAGGCTGCCGTCGACGAGCTGAGCGACCAGGCCGACGATTCCAAGGAGGACGAGGGTTTTCACGGGGTTGCCTTCCGAGACGGTAACCGGGCACATATCTCTACCAAATCTATGGGAAATATAGACAGGTTGAAGATGAACGTCAACCGCCGGTCCCGAAACGCGGGAAGCGGCGGCGCATCGTGGGATCAGTGTGGCCGGAGGGGCGACGGGCGTCACCTGATCCGGTAATTCCGTCCGATCGGCGGACACGGCTCGGCGCGGGGGCCAGAATCGGCCCGAGAAGCCGCCGCCGGCGGCCCAGCAGGAAGGAAGGCGCCCATGAGCAAACTCATCGCCGTGGCCTACCCGGACGTCCCCACCGCCCAGACGGTCCTGGGCAAACTCGCCGACATGCAGAAGCGCGAGCTGGTCAAGCTCGCCGACGCGGTGGTGGTCGAACGCCGCGAGGACGGCAAGGTCAAGCTCCACCAGTCGACGTCCCTCGTCGGCGTCAGCGCCGCGGGCGGCGCCCTGTGGGGCGGCCTGATCGGCCTGCTGTTCTTCGCCCCGCTGCTGGGCATGGCGGTCGGCGCGGCCGCGGGGGCCGCGGGCGGCGCGCTCACCGACATCGGCGTGGACGACTCGTTCATGAAGGAGCTGGGGACCGAGCTCGCGCCGGGTTCGGCCGCGCTGGTCCTGCTGGTCGTCTCAGCGACCGAGGACAAGGTCGTCCAGGAGCTCGGCGGCCAGTACCAGGGGCGCCTGCTCCAGACGAACCTCTCCTCGGAGGAGGAGCAGCGGCTGCGCGAGGCCATCGACGCCGTCCAGGCGAACGCCTCCTGAGACCATGGGGCGGACGGCGGCGGCGGCTCCCAGCGCCGCCGCCGTCCGTTTTCCCTGTTGAGAACTTCTGACACGTCCGTTCTGGCTACGCTCTCGGCATGAAGCGGGGGGCCAAGCCGACGGACATGCAGGGCTACATCCGGTCCTACGTCATGCCGGACACGCCGTGGGACCGGATCGCCTCGGGCCACCCCGCCTCGGCGCTGACGCTGCGGCTGCTGCCGATCATCCTGCTGGCCGCGACCGTGCCGCTGGCGCTGGTCGTCCCCTCGATGGAGCAGTTCGCCGACTACGCGCTGGTGTTCCTGCCGGCGTTCACCGCGCTGGTGAACGGGCCGATCGCGACCACGGTCGCGACGCTGGCGGTCATCGCGATCGTCTCGTGCGGGGGCGAGGCCCTGGGGGTCCTCCCCTATCCGCAGAGCTCGTGGACCGACCTGCCGCCGATCATCGCGGTCGGGGTGCTGTGCACGATCCTGGCGTGGGTGAGGAACCGGATCGTGATGCGGCTGCTGGACATGACGCTGGTCGCCGAGACGGTGCAGGGCGCGATCCTGCCCGACCTGCCTCCGACAGTGGGAGGGGTGAAGGTGGCGGTGGCGTACCGGACGCACGACGGCAGTCCGGGGCTGGTGGGCGGGGACTTCTTCGACGTGCAGGAGACCGATGCGGGGATCAGGGCGGTCGTCGGCGACGTCCAGGGGCACGGGCTGAACACGGTGCATTTGACGGAGGCGCTGCTGGGGACGTTCCGGGAGCGGGCGCTGGACGACCCGGACCTGGCGACGCTGACCGCGCGCATGGAGCGGCGGGTGCGGCTGCACAACCGGGGGCGCGACGAGTGGGAGCAGTCGTTCGCGACGGCGGTGCTCATCGAGATCACCCCGCGGCACGACACGATCCGGGTGGTCCTGTGCGGGCATCCGCCGCCGCTGCTGGTGCGCGGGTCGGCCGAGCCGATCGCGGCGCGGCCGATGCCGCCGCTGGGGTTGACCGACTTCGGGTTGCAGCGCACGGAGGTCCGGGAGGCCGCGCTCATGCCCGGGGACGTGATCATCGCCTACACCGACGGGTTCATCGAGGGCCGCAACGCCGACGGGCAGACGTTTCCGCTGGTGTCGATGGTCAACGCCCACATCGCCTCGGGCATCCGCGACCCCGACCGGCTGCACCGCAAGCTCAAGGCGGACTTCCAGGGCGGGGGCTACATGCGCAGCGACGACCTCACGGTGCTGATCATGCAGCTGCCGGGGTCCTCGTCGAGGTGAACGCGAACGGCGGCCCCGCTGCCGCGGGACCGCCGTCCTGTTCGTGGCCGTTGTCGTTGTCGTTGAGGCCGTTGCAGTCGAGGCCGTTGTCGCCGCTGCTATTCGGCGGCGGGCTCGTGCGGGTCGCCGAAGTAGGAGCGGTCGCCGGCGGTGTCGGGGACGCCCATGGGGACGGTGATGGTGACGTTCTCGCCGTTGGAGAACGCGAATTCGAGCTCGACGCGCGAGCCCATGCCGAGGTCCTCGTTGAGCCCGTCCAGGAGCAGGAACGACCCGGTCGTGGGGGTCAGGCGCACGTAGTCGCCCGGGGGGATCTCGACGGTGAACACGGACTCGCCGACGATCTCGGCGACGACCTCTTCGCCTTCGGCGGACGCGGAGGCGTCCTCGCCGGGGGTCGCCGACCCCTCGGCGCTCGGGCTCGCGGAAGCGTCGTCGGCCTCGGGACTCTCCGAGGCTTCGTCGGCCTCGGGGCTTTCGGACGCCTCGTCCTCGACGGCGACGACCTCGGCGGCGAGGATGACGGCCTCGGCGTCGGGGCTCGACACCGACTCCAGGAACACGGTCTCTTCGCCCTGGTTGCCGATCCACACCCGCAGCGGGGCCTGCCCGCCCTCGGGGTAGAAGCCGCCGTCGCCGTAGTCGACCTGGAGGTCGCGCAGGGCGAGGGTCCCGGCGTCCACGTCGACCCCGGAAATGGCCGTCTGCATCCTGCTGGTCTCGGCCTGCTGTCCAGCGCCGCACCCGGTCAGGGCCAGCGCCAGGGCCGCGGCCCCGACCATTCCCGCCGCCGCCCGGCGGCCCGCGCTCGCGTCTCGTCTCTCCACAAGCGCCACCTTAAGCGCGGGCGGCCCCCGCGCCCGGCCGCGACATACCGGCGGATCCGCATTGTCGTACCCCTGCGGCAGGGTGGAACTGGGGGCCCGCAGGTCGGGTAATACGTGACATGTCACATGGCACCCTGTGGGTTCAGGCGCTGCGGCGCCGGCCCACGGCGCGGTGGTCGAGGGCGGCGAGGACCTGGTCGATGAGGGCCGGGTCGTTGCCGGGCGAGGACCGCATCTGGAGCAGCCGCGCGGTCGAGGCCGAGATCATCTCGCTCTCGATGCGCTGCATGGCGTCGAACTTCTCGACCATCCGCTCGGTCTCGGGGTCCTCGCGGTCCTCCACGAGGGAGGCGACCTGTGCGGCGCGGCGGTCGTACCACTGCTCCATGCGGGCGGCGACCTCGTCGTCGATCTCACCCTCCTGGCGCAGCTGCCGCAGGCGCCGCGTGGCGGCCTTCCCCGACTCGATCATGATGGCGCGCAAGGTCTCGGTCTCCTTGGCGGTGTCGGCACGGACCCCGAGGAGCGCGATGAGGCCGGGCAGGGTCAGGCCCTGCGCGAGGAGGGTCGCGATGACCACGACCACCGACAGGAACTGGATCTGCTCGCGGCCGGGGAACGGCGAGCCGTCCGCGACCGTCTCCGGGATCGCCAGCGCGGTGACGATGGTGACCACCCCGCGCATGCCCGCCCAGGCGGTGACGACCGCCAGCCGCGGGTGCTCCCCCAGCTGCTTCCAGCCGATGCCGGTGCGCCCCAGGACGATCGCGAGCCCGAGCCACAGGGCGCGGACGCCGATGACGGCGCCGGCCACCGCGAGCGCCTTCCACAGCAGGTCGGCGACGCCGTCGCCGACGGCCTGGATGATGTCGACCAGCTCGATGCCGACCAGCGCGAAGGTGAGCGCGTTCAGGGCGGTCTCCAGGACCTCCCACACCGAGCCCTGCACGAGCCGGCCCTCGTAGTCGTCGGGGTCGTTGGAGCGGGCCACGAGGTAGAACGCGGCGCAGATGACGGCGAGGACGCCGGAGGCCCTGACGCCGTCGGCGAGCAGGTAGGCGATGTAGGGCCCGGTGAGGCCCAGGGCGGTCGCGACCCGGCTGTCGTCCACGAGCGACCCGAGTTTCACGAGGATCCAGCCGACGCCGAGTCCGATCGCGACGGCCGCGACCGCGGAGTACGCGAACAGGCCGACCGACCACATCGCCGAGACCGAGCCGGTGACGACGCCGATGACGGCGACGTTGTAGAGGGTCAGGGCGGTGACGTCGTTGAACAGGCCCTCGCCTTCGAGGATGGTGACCAGGCGCCGGGGCAGGCCGAGGCGGTCGGCGATGGCGCTGACGGCGGCCGCGTCGGGCGGGGCGCAGATCGCGCCGAGGACGACCGCGGCGGCCAGCGGCAGGGCCGGGCTGATCGTCGCCGCCAGCAGGGCGACCGCGGCGGCGGTGACGAAGACGAGGACGACCGCGAGGAAGATGATCGGCCGCCAGTTCGCGGCGAAGTGGCGCCAGGAGTACTTGCGGGCCGCGGCCCACAGCAGGGGCGGCAGCAGGACCGGCAGGAGGTGCTCGGGGTCGAGGTCGAGCGCGGGCATGCCGGGGACGAGGCCGAGCGCGAGCCCGTAGAGGCAGATGAGGACCGGTGCGGGGATGCGCATCCACTCCGCGGCGGCGGTCAGGAGCAGTCCGCCCACGGTGAGGGCGAACAGGATCGCCACCAGTTCCATCCGGCCTCCAAGGGTTGTGCCTGGAGCGATCTTAGGCCGTGCGGCCAGCGCCGGAACCGCAGATTATGGGATGATTTGCCGCTATCGTTCCGCCTATGAGCACTGTCGACACCGCCGAGCGCGCGGCGGCAGCGGAGCCCGCGCCGCCGGTATTGAGCAAGTCCCGCAGGAACCTCGTGTTCGTCACGATCATGCTCGGCATGCTCATGGCGGCGCTGGACCAGACGATCGTGTCGACGGCGCTGCCGACGATCGTCGCCGACCTCGGCGGGGCGGGACACATGGCGTGGGTGGTCACGTCCTATCTGCTCGCGGAGGCGATCGCGTCGGCGGTCGTGGGCAAGTTCGGCGACATGTTCGGGCGCAAGTCGATCTTCCAGATCAGCGCGGTCGTGTTCGTCGGCGGTTCGGCCCTGGCGGGGTTCAGCGACGACATGGTGTTCCTCATCGTGGCGCGCGCGATCCAGGGCCTGGGCGCGGGCGGCCTCATGGTCACCGCGATGGCGCTCATCGCCGACGTGATCCCGTTGCGCGAGCGCGGGAAGTACCAGGGCGCCATGGGCGCGGTGTTCGGTGTGACGACGGTGCTGGGGCCGACGCTGGGCGGGCTGTTCACCGACCACCTGTCGTGGCGGTGGTGCTTCTACGTGAACGTGCCGATCGCGGTGGTCATGATCGCGATGGCGGCGGCGACGATCCCGCGGGTGCGGTCGGCGGTGAAGCCGATCATCGACTACTGGGGGCTGATCTTCGTCGCCATCGGCACCTCGCTGCTGATCCTGGCGCTGGAGTGGGGCGGGGACGACTACGCGTGGGACTCGCTGACGATCCTCGGCATGTTCGCCGGCGCGGTGGCGGCGCTGGTGGTGTTCGTGCTGATCGAGAACCGCGCGGCGGAGCCGATCCTGCCGATGTGGCTGTTCAAGAACCCGGTGTTCACGGTGTCGTCGATCCTGAGCTTCATCGTGGGGTTCGCGATGCTGGGTGCGATGACGTACCTGCCTACCTACCTCCAGTACGTCGACGGGGTCTCGGCGACGGTCTCGGGGTACCGGACGCTGCCGATGGTCGTGGGCATGCTGACGACCTCGATCCTGTCGGGGTCGGTGGTGAGCCGCACCGGGAAGTACAAGATGTTCCCGATCCTGGGGACGGGGACCATGGCCGTCGGCCTCTACTTGATGTCCACGATGGACCGGGCGATGAGCGTGTGGCTGGAGTCGCTGTACATGCTGGTCTTCGGGATCGGGCTGGGCCTGGCGATGCAGGTGCTGACGATCGCCGTCCAGAACACGGTGCCGTACGCGCAGATGGGCGCGGCGACCTCGGGCGTGACGTTCTTCCGCACCGTCGGTTCGACGTTCGGCACGGCGATCTTCGGGACGCTGTTCACCAACCACTCGACGCCGCTGCTGGCGGCGGCGTACGCCGAGGCGGGCGTCGACCCGAACACCGTGGCGAGCCCCGCCGCGCTGCACGAGCTGCCCGAGAGCGTGATCGCGCCGATCGTGAACGCCTATTCGGACTCGATCAACTTCGTGTTCTTCTGGACCGTGCCGATCGCGCTCCTCGGGTTCGTCGTCGCGTGGTTCCTCCAGGAGCGGCCGCTGCACGACGCAGCGCGGGGCCGCGCGAACGACATGGGCGAGGGCTTCGCGGCCCCCGACCCCTCGCCGTCGGAGGAGCGGCTCGCGCGCATGGTCGCCGACCTGATGCGGCGCGAGCGGCGCACCGTCTACACCGAGGTGTACGAGGCGGCGTCCGGGGCGAGCGCCCTGGACCGGGCCGGGTCGTGGGCGCTGCGGCAGGTCTACATGCGGCAGGTCGCCGGGGTCGAGGCGACGCTGCCGCGGATCGCCGCGGCGCACCGGCTGCCGCCGCAGGTGCTGCAACCGGTGTTCGTGCAGGCGATCCGGGAGGGGTTCCTGGCCGTCGACGCGGGGCACTTGAGCCTGACGCCGCGGGGGCGCGCGGAGTTCGAGCTGTTCGTGACGGCCTGGAAGCGCTGGCTCGACCGGCACCTGGACGACTGGAACCTCGCGGACCCGCAGGACCGGGAGGTGTTCAACCGGTCGGTCACGCACCTGGCGCGGGACATCGCCGAGCAGGAGTCCTTCGACGAGGCGGACAAGCGCGACTCGAAGACCGAGGCCGACGTCCCGGCGTGAGTCTTTCTGGGCGGGAACGGCTTCGGGCCGTTCCCGCCCTTCGCTCTCTCCTTACCTCTGGTGCGGCCGGGCTTCCGGCGCCGGGGTCAGGGTCGCCTCGCCGTCTCCGGCGTGCAGGACGGCGTCGGCGCCGCCGAGGTCCTTCGGGGCGGCGGAGCCGAGGGCGCCGGCGATGAAGAGGTACTTGGGACCCAGGAGTGCGGCGATTATGGCGCCGGTGCCGTTCCAGGTGAGGTTCATGCCCGCCATCTCCATGCGGCTCTCGTTGCGTTGCAGGTGGATGTTGTGGGCGAGCACCGCGGTCGGGCCTCGGCCGTCTTCCAGGTTGCGGATGTCGAGGAGGTTCTGGGCCATGAGGGCGTCGCGGACGCCGGAGAGTCGGCTCCAGCGTTCGGCCTCGTCGAGGCGCTGCGCCGCTTGACGGTGGTAGCGGAGCAGGCCGAGCGCGGTGGTCGCGTGGATGCGGGCGCGGTCCCAAGCGGTGCGGTCGGTCGCGGCGATCGATTGCGGCGCTTGGGTGTAGAGCGCGGCGTGGAGGTCGTCGGCGATGGCGCGGAGCCGGTGGGCCCCGGGGGTGTCGCCGGGCGAGGCGGCGGGGTCGGTGACGGCCTCGGTGCGGCTCCACTGCTCCTCCTCGCCGGCCAGCGGCGCCAGGTCGAGGTCGAGGCCGAGGTGGTCGCGGACGTGTTCGAGGTGGACGCGGGGGCTGGCCGCGGTGAACTCGAACGGGCCGTCCATGCCGTGGAAGGCGACCCGGTCGGCGGGGGCGCGGTGCTCGTTGTACTCGCGCATCCACGCGATGAGGCGCCGGTTGACCGCGAAGGCGCCGAAGCCGTGCGTGAAGCCCTCGCTCATCGCGGTGTCGAGGGTTCCGCCGCGGCCCTGGACGTAGTCGTCGGCGGCGAAGGCGGCGACCCGGTCGGATTCGACGGCAATCGAGCGGACGCCGTCCTCGACCAGGCGGGTGAACAGGTCGAAGCGGGCGTCGGCGAGCGCGGTGTCGCCGTGGGCGGGCTCGCCGAGGCCGATCAGCTCATGGGCGTCGTTGATGACGTGTCGGTGTTCCATGGCTTGAAACGTATCGTTGAAAGAACGGTTGAGACTCTGGCCGGATCTGGCCTCGGATCGGTGCGCTAGAGTCTCAAACGATGGTGAACTTGCGGCCTTCGGACCTCGCGCGGGAGCACGGCCTGTCGGCCCAGGCGGTCCGCAACTACGAGCGCGACGGGTGCATCCCGCCCGCCGAGCGCACCCCGAGCGGGTACCGGGTCTACACCGAGGTGCACGCGGCGGCGCTGCGCGCGTTCCTGGCACTGGTGCGCGCGTACGGGCACGCGGTCGCGGGCGAGGTCATGCACGCGGTCGGCGACGGGAACGTCGACGACGTCCTCATGGTCGTCGACCGCGGCCACGAGCAGCTGCTGCGCGACCGTGCCACGCTCGACGCGGTCCGCGCCTCGGTCGGGCGCCTGACCGGCGGGCCGGTGCCCGAGCCGTCGCAGTCCTCGGCGCCCTTCACCATCGGCGAGCTCGCGTACCGGCTGCGCGTCACCCCGGCGACGCTGCGGAACTGGGAGGACGCCGGCATCCTCGCTCCCGTGCGGGACCGGGCCACCGGGTACCGGCACTTCGACGCCGCCGATGTGCGCGACGCCGAGCTCGCCCACCTCCTGCGCCGCGGCGGCTACCCGCTGGAGCACATCGCCGCGGTCGTCGAGCAGGTGCGCACCGCGGGCGGCACCGAGGCGCTCGCCGCGTCGCTTGAGGACTGGGCGCGGCGGCTGCGGCGCCGGGGCCTGGCGATGCTGGAGGCGGCCGCGCAGCTCAGCGGGTATCTGGCGCTGGTGGGCCTGGTGCGATAGGACCGGCGCCGGGGCCGGGCCTCATACTGGGTGACCGCCATGTCACATAGCACTGAGGAGCCACGATGCCCGCCCGAGTCGCCCGGCCGGACACGCCGCTGACCCTGCCCGAACTGGACGGCCGCCGCGCCAGCTACCGGGAGCGCGTCGGCGAGGCCCTGCGCGCCGCCATCATCGCCGGGACCTTGAGTCCCGGACGCGTCTACTCCGTCCCCGCGCTCGCCGAGCAGTTCGGCGTCTCCGCGACGCCGGTGCGCGAGGCCATGCTCGACCTCGTCAAGGAGGAGCTGCTGGAACCGGTGCCCAACAAGGGGTTCCGGGTCACCTCGGTCTCGGAGGAGCGGCTCGACGAGTACACGCGCCTGCGCGAGCTCATCGAGATCCCCACGGTCGTCGCGCTGGCCCAGGCCGCCGACCCGGCCGCGATCGAGGCGCTGCGCCCGCTCGCGCAGGCGATCGTCGACGCCGCCGCCGAGGAGGACCTGCTCGCCTACGTGGAGGCCGACATGCGGTTCCACCTGGCACTGCTGTCGCTGTCGGGCAACGGGACCCTGGTCGAGACGGTCCGGAACCTGCGGCTGCGCTCGCGCCTGTACGGCCTGACGGCGCTGCTGGAGCTCGGTGAACTGGAGGAGTCCGCGGTCGAGCACCTGGAACTCGTCGAGTGCCTGCTGGCCCGCGACCCCGCCGCGACGCGGAACGTCATGGAGCTGCACCTGAGCCACGTGCGGGGCAAGTGGGCCCAGCCGTAGCCGGCCGGTGGCATGTCACATGCCACCGCATTACCGGGTAGTAGTACGTCACATAGCATGAAACGGCCGCGAGCATCGCTCGCGGCCGATCCGCGGTGCGTCGGTTCAGGTCAGCTCTTGCCGGGGCCCTCGCACTCGTCGACGTGGTCACCGTGGATGCGGTGCCGGTGCCCGTCGTGGATGTAGTCGGTGTGGTCCCCGTGCGGGACCGCGGTGTGCCCGCAGTCCTTGCCGTGCCGGTGCGTGTGCGCGGTGTGTTCCTTGTGCGCGGCCATGTCGCCGCTCCCCTCAGTCTTGCCGTGTTGCCGAGCCGGCGTCGTGGGCGCGGCTCGACCGTCACCGTAACCTCCCGCACCGCCCGTTTTGAAGGCTTTTCAGAACCCGGTGGGACGGGTTCACGACAGTCGGGGCGGCCTCAGACGTGCGCGGCGTGCTCGATGGCGTCGACGACCGAGTCGGCGATGTGGGTGGGCCGGTAGTCGGCCGGGGCCCAGTCGCGGCCGAGGTGGAGCCAGACGCTGGGGACGCCGAGGCGGTGGGCGCCGAGGATGTCGGCGTCGTCGCGGTCGCCGATCATCCACGCGTCGTCGAGGGACCCGCCGACGGCGGCCGCGGCGGCGTGGAAGATCGCGGGCTCGGGCTTGTCGACGCCCACGGCCTCGCTGGCGATCGAGGCGTCGACGAGGCGGTCGAGCCCGGCGTTGCGGATCTTCTCGCCCTGGCCGGCGACGGGCCCGTTGGTGACGATGACGACGCGGTGCCCGTCGGCGCGAGCGCGGCCGATCGCGGCGGCGGTCTCGGGGGCGAGGCGGGCGTTCTCGCGGGAACCGCGGTAGAGGGCCTCGATGAGGTCGTCCTCGGTGATGTCGAGGTCGAGGCGGTCGAGCATGGCCTTGGCGACGACCGGCCGGGGCGCGTAGCCGCGGTCGTCGAAGGGCATGATCCAGTCGGCGTGGTCGGCGGGCAGGCCGTGGTCGGCCAGGATGGCGACCAGGCCGGTGCGGAAGCCCGCGTCGCGGTCGATGAGGGTGTTGTCGAGGTCGATCATCAAGAGCGTCACGGCTGTGAGGGTAGCCGGGTGCGGGAGCGGCGTCGAGGGTCAGCGGGCGTCGCGGATGGCGACGGCGGCGTTCAGGAGCCCGATGTGGCTGAACGCCTGCGGGAAGTTCCCGAGCATCGCGCCGGTGGCGGTGTCGATCTCCTCGGACAGGAGCCCGAGGTCGTTGGCGCAGGAGGCGGCGAGGTCGAAGGCCTCGGCGGCGCGGTCGGGGCGGCCGGTGAGCGCGAGGGCTTGGGCGAGCCAGAACGTGCACATCACGAACGAGCCTTCGGCGCCGTCGAGTCCGTCGCTGCCGGCCTCGTAGCGGCGCACCAGGCCCCGCTCGTCGCGCAGCCGCCGGTCGATGGCGTCCACGGTGGACACGAGGCGGGGGTCGTCGGCGGGGAGGAACCCGGAGGCGGGCATGGCCAGGACAGCCGCGTCGAGGTCGTCGTCGCCGAACGCGGCGCAGAACGCGCCGATCTTCGGGTTCCAGCCCTGCGTCTCGATGGCCTCGCGGACCCGGTCGCGGGCGGCGGCCCAGTCGCCGGCGCGGTCGGCGGCGTCGAGGCGGTGGGCGAACTTGACGGCCCGGTCGAGGGCGGTCCAGCACATGAGCTTGGAGTAGACGTAGTGGCGCGGTTCGCCGCGGGACTCCCAGATGCCCTGGTCGGCCTGCTCCCACTGGTCGGCGGCGGCGTCGGCGATCCCGGCGAGGAAGCGCCGCGCGGGCTCGTCGAGCCCCTGGAGGTGGCCGCGCAGATGCCATGCGGCGTCGAGGAGTTCGCCGTAGACGTCGAGTTGCGGCTGGAGCCAGGCGGCGTTGCCGACGCGGACGGGGCGCGAGCCGCGCCAGCCGGCGAGGTGGCCGAGTTCGCGCTCGGACAGGTCGTGCTCGCCGCCGATGCCGAACATGATCTGGAGCGGCTTCTCGGGCTGGTAGTGGGCGGCGGCGCGGGTCATGAACTCGAAGAACTCGACGGCCTCGCCGTGGCAGCCGGCGGCGGCGAGGGCCTGGACGGTGAAGCTGGCGTCGCGGACCCACGCGTACCGGTAGTCCCAGTTGCGGCCGGCGCCGACCGCTTCGGGCAGCGAGGTGGTCGGGGCGGCGACGATCGCGCCGGTGGGCTGGTAGCGGAGGGCTTCGAGGACGAGGACGGAGCGCTGGACGAGGCTCGGGCTCGGGCCGGCCCAGGGCGGGTGGGCGTCGTTCCAGTCCTGCCAGCCGAGGATCGTCTCGTCGAGGGCGGCCTGGATCGCGTCGGGGGTCCAGGCGGCGGGCGGCACTTGCGCGAGGTCGGCGGTCTGGACGGCGAAGTGAAGCTTCTGTCCCTCGTGGATCGTGATGCGGGTGGTGGCGCCGTCCTCGCCGTAGGAGAGGGGGACGGGGCTGGTGAGGACGAAGCTCGCGGGGCCGCCGGTGGCGAGGACGCCGCCGGGGATGGTGGTGAAGATGGGGCTGACGAGGCCGAATTCGGGGCGGGGCCGGAACGCGAAGTCGAATTCGAGTTCGCCTGCGGTGCATTCGAGGACGCGGAGGGTGGCGATGGGGGCCTGGGCGCCGAGGCGGATGCGGCCGTGGTCGGTGGCCGGGCCGAGCGCGAGGGCGTCGGTGAGGGCGGCGGTGCCGGTGCCGGTGGTGAACTCGGTGCGCAGGGCGAAGGTGTCGCCGACGTAGGCGCGCGCCGTGCGGAACGGCGCGGTGGGGCGGAGGGACCAGTGGCCGGCGTCGGGGTCGAGGAGACGGCCGAGGACGGCGGGGCTGTCGAAGCGGGGGCGGCAGAGCCAGTCGATGGAGCCGTCCGAGGAGACGAGGGCGGCGGAGTGGCGGTCGGAGAGCAGGGCGTAGTCCTCGATGGGGCGTCCGTTCGCCGGGTGCGGGTCCATGGTGCTCCTTTCGCCTGGGCGGAAGCGTATCCGTTCCGGGGCCGGGGCGGCGGGAAGTCGATTCGTTGGGCGACCCGTCTTATTCGCGGGCCCCCGGTTCAACGACCGTGACACAGGGGTCCGACGGTTCCGGCGGCCGACGAGGACTCCTATTCACGAGGCGGGGCGGATGTGACCCGGGACAAACCCCGAGTCGAGTGCTAATGAATACGATTTTCATTTGTGTATGGTTCCGGGCGCACCCCGTTCCGTCCCCGCCTTTGGAGTCCCCGTGCCCGTCTCCCGCCGCTCCCTTCTCGCCGCCGCCGCGGCGACGCCGCTGCTCGGCCTGGCCGCCTGCTTCTCCGACGACCCGGGCGCATCGGCCGCCGGGCGCATCCGGGTCGCCATGATGCAGCCGCCGCGCTCGGGCCTGTCGCCGCTGACCGACGACGCGTTCAAGCTGTCCCGCTGGGCCACCGCCGAGACCCTCGTGGTGCTCGACGCGGACGGGAACGCGCTGCCGTGGCTGGCCGAGGAATGGGTCCAGGACGGGGCGTCGTGGACTTTCACCGTCCGGCAATATGTGACATTCCACGACGGGACAGCCCTGACGGCCGAGGCCGTCGCGAACTCGCTGACCGTGGCGGCGCAGGCCGCGCCGAAGCCGCGCATCCTCGACGGCGTCGACCTGACCGTGTCGGTCACGGGGAACACGGTCACGGTGACCACCGGCGAGGTCGATCCGCTGCTCCCCCACCGCCTCTCCTCGCCGCAGCTGTCGATCCTCGCGGCCCGGGCGTACCGCGACGGGATCGTCGACCCCGTCGGCGCGGGCACCGGCGCGTTCGTGCTGACCGCGGCCGACGGCACCGTCTCGGCGACCCTGGACCGCAACGAGGACTGGTGGGGCGGCGAAGTGCGGGCGGCCGGGATCGACGCGGTGTTCGTGCCCGACGGGACCGCGCGGGCCGGGCGGCTGCGCTCGGGCGAGTCCGACGTCGTCGAGGCGATCCCCGTCTCGCAGGCCGGGCTCCTGGACGAGGACCGGATCACCGAGGTCCCGATGCCCCGCACCTGCACGCTGTACCTCAACTGCGCGGCCGGGCCCTTCAGCGACCCGGGCGTGCGGGCCGCCGCACGCGGGGCGATCGACGCCGCCGCGCTCGTCGACGGCGTCTACGACGGCCGCGCCGACCTCGCCGAGGGCCTGCTCGGGCCCGCGATCCCGTGGGCC
>NZ_QFRW01000285.1 GCF_003265355.1 Glycomyces dulcitolivorans
CTACCGCGCCGCCGGCCTCGCCGCCGGGGACGCGACCGCGCAGCCCGAGGCCGCCTGGCGCGGGCGCCTCCCGCACCGGCCCTGGACCACCGTCGAGACCATCCCCGCCGCCGACGTCGCCGACATCGACCGCAAGGCCGCCGCCGCCCTGAAGGAGCGACGCGGCCACGGCGTCGGCGACCGGCGCCTGCGCGACGCCATGCTCGACCACGTGGCCCTCACCGTCGAACGCGACGGCGTCCTCCACCCGGTCCAGGTCCGCCTCGTGGCCGCCCTGTGCCGCATGGGATTCCTCGGCGACGACCCCGTCAAGGTCCTGCGCGCCGGGCGCCGCCTGGGCCTGTCCGGCACCTTCGGCACCGTCTGGGAACGCGACCGCGGTCTACCCCTCCTGTAGCCGCGGGCCTTCGGCCCGCCACACCGTTCAGTGACCGCTGTGCAGGTGACAGAAATCGGACGTCCGGAGGATGGGACGCGGCTTCCGTCTCTGATACATATGAAACCCGTGACAGTACCCCGCACGGGCCTGCGAACAAACGCTCGACGGTTCATACTTTCAGTCAGGATTGGCTGACGGTTGTGCCAAGTCGCACCGAGTCCCTAGTCTGCTCACTGCAACGCGACGTAACTTGGCTGTGCCCCGCGAAGCACAACCAATCGCAACCAATGGCACAGTCCAACACGAATGCCAACGAAGTACCCAAGCACTGCCAGTGATTCGCATTTTGGGTGGGAAGGCGGACAACACCATGGCATGGTGGCGAAGCAGAAAACGCGACGCAGAAGACAACCCGGTGACCGAAGCGGTCGCGGAGGCCGACAGCGAGATCGGCGGCTCCGCCGAACGCGCGCAGGCCCGCGGCAGCCAGCCCAGCGCGGTGCCCAACCCGCGCGCCGAGCAGGCGGACCCCGACGCGCTCGAACTGGAGCTCGCCTCCCGCGAGCTGCGCCACGAGCTCTCCGCCGAGCAGCTCCTCCTCGGACCCGAAGAGGAGCAGATCTCCGAGGTCGACCGCTGGCACCTCATCAAGCAGGACCTGGCCGAGATCGACCCCGAGTTCATCACCGACCTGGAGCAGATCGCCGCCGACGCCCGCGACGAGGCGGCCCCGCTCGACGCCGACCGCATCATCTCGGCCCTGAAGAACCTCGACATCCGCTACCTCGTCGACGAGAACGGCGGCATCGTCGCCCTCTGGGAGCGCCACATCGTCCAGGTGCGCGCCGAGGGCCCCGACGCCGACATCCTGGTCCTGCGCGCCCGCGCCTACCAGACCGTCCCCCGCGAGTGGGCCGAGCGCGGCTACGCGGCCATGAACGAGTGGAACCGCACCCGCCGCTTCCTCAAGGCCTACCTCGGCGAACCCACCGAGTCCGGCGCGCTCCCCGTGTTCGGCGAGATCCAGGTCCCCGTCCGCCCCGGCATCACCACCGCGCTCCTGGAGGAGCTCATCGACTGCGGCACCGCCATCTCAGGCACGTTCGTGGAATGGCTCGAAGGCGAACTCCTGTAGGACCGACGACACGGAGAGGGCGGGACGCGATGCGTCCCGCCCTCTCTTCGTCTCTTGGATCTACGAGTTCCGCATGCTGAGTTCTCTGGTCATGCGTTCCGCATGAAATCCGCGGCCCGCTCCATGTACTCCCACATCACCTGGTCGTACTCCTGCGGCAGCGCGACCTCGTCCATCGCGGTCCGCATGCACTTGAGCCAGGCGTCCCGCTCGCGCACGCCGACCGTGAACGGCGCGTGGCGCATCCGCAGGCGCGGGTGGCCCCGCTCCTCCGAGTACGTCTTGGGTCCGCCCCAGTACTGCTCCAGGAACATCTTCAGGCGACGCGCGGCCGGGCGGAGGTCCTCCTCCGGGTACATCGGGCGCATCACCGGGTCGTCGGCGACCTGCGCGTAGAACGCGGTCACGAGGCGCTCGAAGGTGTCCTCGCCGCCCACCGCCTCGTAGAAGGACTGCGTGGGCGCGGGCTGTCCAGTCGGCGTGAGGGGCACCACGGCCCGCGGGCTGTCACTAGGCATCTCTCAATCGTGCCGCCCGCAGCCCCGAGTGGAAAGGCGATCCGGTGCGCGTCACACCGAATGGGCCGGATATCACCAAAAGCTCAGCACCTTTATTGCGGTGCTTCTACGGGGTGGTGCCCGCCGCCCCCGCGGCCCCGCCGTTCGTCATCGTGCGCGGCACGTAGATCCGGCCGCTCGACGCCAGGTCGATGATCCCGGCCTCCCGCAGCGCCTCGGTCACGCGCCGCCGCAGCTCGCGCCCGGCCGCCCACTGCTGGTCCGAGGTCATCCGCACGCCCAGGCGCACCTTGATCTCGTCGATCGTCATCTCGATCGGGCCCAGGTACTCCGGCGCCTTGAGGACGTGGTCGCTCCACTGCTCGTCGTCCTTGAACTCCTCGGCGACCCCGGTGATGATCTCCCCGGCCCGGTCGATGTCCGCCGTCGGCGGCAGCGGCGTGTCCACCACCACGTACGCCCAGCTCTGGCTGGAGTTGCCGACCCGCAGGATCTGGCCGTTGCGCACGTACCACAGTGTCCCGTCCAGCGACCGCAGCGTGGTCACCCGCAGGCCCATGTCGACCACGGTGCCCTGGGCGTCGCCGACGTCGACGTTGTCGCCGACCCCGTACTGGTCCTCCAGCAGGATGAAGATGCCCGCCAGGTAGTCCTGCACGAGGTTCTGCGCGCCGAAGCCGATCGCGATGCCCGCGATGCCCGCGCTGGCGAGGATCGGGGCGAGGTTGACGTTGAAGGAGCTGAGGACGAGCATGAACGCCACCGTGTAGATGACGATGCCGGCGACGTGCTGGAGCACGCCGGTGAGCGTCTCGGCCCGCTTCCCGGAGCGGTCGCCCAGGAGCTCGTCGCGCCGCGAGTTCGAGGAGCCGAGCTTGTCGGCGAGGTCCGCGATCGACTGCGGGCCCTTGATGGTGGTGACCTGTTTGATGATCCGCGAGATGGCCCGGTTGACGAGCCAGCGCAGCAGGAACGCGGCCAGCAGGATGAGCAGGACCTGGCCGATCTTGTCGAGGACGACGCCCGCGTCGACCGAGAACTCCGAGCTCCCCGTCAGGTTCCACAGCATGGTGCAGGCGTTGAACCCCGCGTCGCAGGGCGACGCCTCCTCGGTTGCGGCAAGCAGTTCCACGTTCATCCTTCACAGCCTATGGCCCCTGGTGAGAGGGGCGCCCGGTTCGCACCGTCCGGCGCCACCGGGGGTTCGAACAGACGATATTCGTTCGTCATTCAAGATCCCACGGAACCAGGGTGCAATTTTCTGAGATATAGGTCAAACTTGGTGGGACCGATGGCTTGGAGGTACGTCACCGTGATAGGTCCTCGACATAGGAGCACGCTCGACAGCGATGACCCTTCCCCAGGGGTGCACGCGAACTCCTTCACGCACGGCGTCGGTCTCGGATCGGCGCTGGTCCTCAACCAGAGTTACGAACCGCTGTGCGTGATACCAGTGAAGCGAGCGGCGGTGCTGCTGCTCACCCGCAAGGCCGAAACCGTCACTTCTGGTGACGGTTTTCTGCGCTCCGAAACCATGCACATCCCCGTCCCCGCGGTGGTCCGCCTGAACCGCTACGTCGCCATCCCCCGGCAGGTGGGCGCGAGCCCCTCGCGGCGCGGCGTGTTCACCCGTGACGACTGGCGCTGCGTGTACTGCGGCTCCTCCGCAGAGACGATCGACCACGTGGTGCCCCGTTCGCGCGGCGGCACGCACACGTGGGACAACGTCGTGGCGGCGTGCGCCCCCTGCAACCACCGCAAGAGCGACAAGACCCTCGCGGAGCTCGGCTGGCGGCTCCCGCGCGTCCCCCGGCCGCCTTCGGGCTGGCAGCTGCGCGGGTTCCGGGGACAGCGCCGTCCCGACCCGGCCTGGGAGGCGTGGCTGCCGCGCCACGGGAAGGAGCGCGCCCGCCTCTCGTAGCCTCCTCCATCGGACGGGCGGGGCCCGCCGGCTCAGGTCTTCGGACCGCCGGCGGGCCCTTCCCGTGTCCGAAGCCGGTTCCCCCTTGGGGTTCGGTACCGCATGCGACCAGGGGCGCATAGTTCCCACCTGCGGCGATGTGAGGGGCGCAATTGGATTAGTCTGAGGATCGAGGTCACCCTGTCTTCGCAACTAGGGGAGCAACAATGACATTCCAGGACTGGCTGATTCTGTTCGGCGCCCCGATCCTGGTCGTGGTCGCGGTCTTCGCCGTGATCTTCCTGCGGCACCCGCGGCCGCAGTCCCGCTACCGCGCGGGCCGGCCGTACGACTTCAAGCCGGTTTGGTTCGTCGCCCGCAACGGCGCGGTGCCCGGCGACTCCGGTTCGCATGCGGCCGAGCTTGCGGCCGCCCACGGCGAGTCCGTCGCCAGTGGACCCAAGGGAGGCTCCCATGGCAAGTGGTAACCAGGTCGCCGTCGCCGGCGTGATCGTCGAAGGCGTCGACCGCAGCCCCGAGCACATGCGACAGCCGATGCTCGAAGGCCCCTTCGACGTGAAGGAGCTGCTGCACCTGGACGAGGCCCTGTCCGTGGCCGAGCGCGACGGGGGCGGCCTGCACTACAGCGTGTACGTCGGCCCGCTGTCCGACCCGGTGCGCGGTGCGGCCGAGGCGCTGCACGACAAGCTCGCCGACCCGGACAAGTCCGTGCTCGTCGCCGTCTCGCCCGAGCAGCGGCAGCTGGAGATCGTCACCGGTCGGCTGGCCCAGGAGAAGATCCCGGACCGCTCCGCGGCCCTCGTGGTCTTCTCGATGGAGGCCGCGTTCGGCGCCGGCCAGCTCGCGGGCGGGATCATCACCGGCCTGCGGATGCTCGCCGAGACCGCCCAGGGGCGTTAAGCAAGCGATACGAGAACGGCGGCCGGGATCTCCCGGCCGCCGTTTCGCTTGCGTCTATTCGTCCTCGGGCTGCTGGCGCTTGAGGAGCCCGTCGGCGTCGGTGAGTTCGAGCTTCGAGATGAACTCGACCCACGAGAGGGTGTCGGCGACGGTCTCGCGGATCGACAGGATCGTCGTCCCGGGGATGCGCATCGTCAGCGTCGCGGGCGTCCCGATCTGCTTCTGCGCCAGGACCGCCTCGGTCGGCTGCCCGTTGAGGCCCTTCGCGAGCTCGAAGACCGCGGACTCGTTCTCGCGGGCTTTCGGCACCCATTCCATGTCGCGCTTGAGCATCAGGGCCGCGCCGATCGGCTTGCCGTCGGACTCGCCGCTGTAGGTGAGGATGATCTGGTTCGCGGTGCCGCGGGCGCTGGAGAGGCTCCAGGCCGCGTCGGTCACGTCGACGAGCTGGCCCTGGAAGCGCCGCACCGAGGTCCTCAGCTGCTTGGCATGGCGGCGGTCGGCGATCGGCTTGGCGATGAGCCGGAAGAACACGACGAGCGCGACGAGGACGAGCAGGCCGATGCCGGCCGCGGCGAGTTCGTGGAGGCCCGCGTCGATGGTCCAGATGATCGACATCGGGACGAGGATGCCCGATGCGAAGCCCAGGAGCGGCTTGAGCCAGAATGGCCCGGAGCCGCCGGGCAGGCGCAGCGGCGCCATGAGCCCGATGACCGCGGCCGCGACCAGGGCGATGCCGGTGAGCTCGGGCGCGGGGACGTCGTAGCGCCGCAGCCATTCCACGGCCCACCACGACAGGAACACCGAGCCGATCGCGACCGTGGGGATGAGCAGCACGACGGCGAAGATCAGCTGCTGGGGCTGCGGCCGGGTCCGCGAGGCGAGGACCGGCCCGAGGAGCAGGAGCGGCAGGACGACGCCGAACAGCGCGACCAGGGTGGCGCTGAGGACGACCACCGGCAAAAGCGCGGACAAGACTGCTCTCTCCATTCATCCCCAGGGCGGGCGCGCCGCGGCTGCGCCGCGACACGGCGAGCTTACCAACGCCGCGAAAAACACTCGGGGCTCCGGGACCGCCCGTCCACGGGCCGGTCCCGGAGCCCCGGGGTCCTCGTTCTTACGAGCGCGCGTCCAGCTCCTGGCCCTTCAGGGCCCGGGCGGTGTCGGCGCGGCCTTCGGCGACGCCGCGCTTGACGGGCGCGGGCCGGTCCTCGGCCAGCCACGCGTCGAGCACGGCGAGCGTCTCCTCGTCGATCAGGCTCGATGGGAACGCGTACTTCGAGTACTCGACGGCCTGCTGGGCGCCCAGCTTCTCCCACAGCTCCGGCACCGCGTCCAGGTACGGGCGCAGGTACGGGCGGACGAGCTCGGCCTGGTCCAGCGGCGCGAACCCGAGCATCGAGGAGCGGCGCACGTAGTTCTCCGAGGACGGGTCGACGATCCGCTCCCAGGTGCGCTGCTTGGCCTCGGCGGTCGGGACGACGGCGCGGGCGATGAACGACAGGCGCTTGCCGTCGGCGGTCGAGTCGCGGTCGAGCTCCAGGTCGATCGCGTCCTCGCCGACCTTGCCGGTCGCGACGAGCACGGTCAGCAGCGACCAGCGCAGGTCCGCGTCCACCGCGAGGCCCTCGGGCACGTCGGCGCCCTCCAGCCAGCCGGCGATGCGGGCCAGGTCGGCCTCCGAACGGGACGCCGACGCGTACGCCTTCGCCCACGACCGCTGCGGGTCCGAGCCCGGCGCGGCCGCGTCCATGGCGGTCTTCGCGGCCTGCGCCCACTGCTCGCGCAGCTCGGCGCGCTTGGCCGGGTCGGCGTAGGCGAGCGCCCCGGCGACCTGGCGCTGCGCGACGGTGACGATGTTGATGTCGTCCTCGGCGGTCAGGCTCGTGGTCCCCAGGGCGATGAACTGCGACGCGGGCAGCTCGGCGTCGCGGAGCATGTCCCAGGCCGCGGCCCAGATCAGCGCCCGCGCCAGGGAGTCGGGGAGCGCCGAGGTGTGCGCGACCGCGGTCGCCAGGGACCGCTCGTCCAGGCGCAGCTTCGCGTAGGTGAGGTCGTCGTCGTTGAGCAGCAGCAGGTCCGGCTGCTTCACGCCCGCGAGCTCGGGGACCGGCGTGGCCGCGCCGGTGACGTCCACTTCGATCCGGTCGCGGCGCACCAGCACGTCGCCTTCGAGGTCGTACAGGCCGATCGCGATCCGGTGGGTCCGGTGCGTCGGGTGCTGCGCCGGGACCTCCTGGAGCACCGTGACCGAGGTGTAGTTCCCGTCGGCGTCCACGCCGACCTCCGGGCGCAGGGTCGAGACCCCGGCCGTGCGCAGCCACGTGTCCGCGAAGTCCTTCAGCGGCTTGCCCGAAGCCGTCTCCAGCTCGCCGAGCAGGTCCTGGAAGACCGCGTTGCCGAACTGGTGCTTGCTGAAGTACGCGCGCAGGCCCGCCAGGAACGGCTCGATGCCGACGTAGGCGACCAGCTGCTTGAGGATCGAGGCGCCCTTGGAGTAGGTGATCCCGTCGAAGTTCGCCTGGATCTCCTCGGTGTCGCCCGCGGCGGTGTACACCGGGTGCGTCGTCGGCTGCTGGTCGGCGCCGTAGCCCCAGTTCTTGCGCGCCGACAGGAACGTCGTCCACGCGCCCGCGAACCGCGTCGCCTCCACGTTCGCCCAGTGGCTCGCCCACTCCGCGAACGACTCGTTCAGCCACAGGTCGTCCCACCAGCGCATGGTGACCAGGTCGCCGAACCACATGTGCGCCATCTCGTGCAGGATGACGTTCGCGCGCTGCTCCAGCTCGAAGTCGGTGACCTGCGAGCGGAACAGGAACGACGCCTCGGCGATCGTGATGCAGCCGAAGTTCTCCATCGCGCCGAAGTTGTACTCGGGGGCGAAGACCTGGTCGTACTTCGGCAGCGGGTACCGCACCCCGAAGTGCTCGTGGAAGTGGTCGAAGCCCTGCCGCGTCACCTCGAAGACCCCCTCGGGGTCCAGGTAGTCCTTCATGGACTGGCGGCAGTACAGGCCCATGTCGATGCCGTCGTGGACCTCGTGCACCCCGAAGTACGGGCCCGCGCAGATCGCGGTGATGTACGGGCTCATGCGCACCGAGGTCTGGAACAGCGTGACCTTCGTCTGGATCGCCTCGACCACCGTCTCGGTCTCGGCGGGCATGTTGGAGATCACCTTCCAGTGCTGCGGGGTGCGCACCTGGAACGTGAAGGAGGCCTTCAGGTCCGGCTGGTCGAAGCACGCGTACACGCGCTGCGCGTCCGCGACCTCGAACTGCGAGTACAGGTAGGTCTCCTTGTCGACCGGGTCGACCATGCGGTGCAGGCCCTGCCCGTCGGTCGAGTACGCGCAGACCGCGTTCACGATCAGCTCGTTCTGCGCGGCCAGCCCGGTGATCCGCAGACCCGCCTTCGGGTCGTACGCGGAGATGTCCACCGGCTCCCCGTTCAGGAAGGCGTCCTCGATCCGCTCGGCGGCGATCTCGATGAACGTCTCCGCGCCCGGTTCGGCGCAGGCGAAGACCACCGCGGTCCGCGAGCCGAAGGTGTCGCCCCGCTCGTGTCCGGTCAGGTCGAGCTCCACGGTGTAGGAGTCGACGGTGAGCAGCTCAGCGCGCCGCTCGGCCTCGTCTCTGGTGAGAATGTGCGTCGACGGCACGATGCCTCCAGCGTCTTGGGTTCGGATATGAAAGAAGTGTGTCACATCCCGGGAGTCCACTCGGCGGCCACGGGCGGCGCGAACACGGTCGATTACGCTCGGGGCGTGACTGCTGCACACCCGATCGATCTGGCCTGGCTCTCCACCGGAGGCACGGGCGCGAAGAACTACGACGAGTTCCCCGACGAAACCGAGATCACGCGGATCATCGAGGCGAACCCGGCGTCCATGCTGGGCGTCGAGATGCCCGCGCACACGCCCGAGGCCGTGGCCGCCGGGCTGGGCTTCGAGGAGTCCCTGCCGGCCGCCGCCGAGCGGCTCGGCGCGCTCAAGGACGCCGGCCGGTTCGCCGCGTTCGGCGACGTCGCCGTCGCCTACCGGATCTCCGGCGGCGAAGAGCCCACTGCTTACGGCGTGTTCTGCCTGGTCGACACCGCCGAGATCTCCTCCTCCGCGGAGGAGCCCGGCAAGGTCATCCGCAACGAGGACGTCTTCATCGAGAAGGTCAGGCAGCGCAACGAGCTCAACCAGCTCCTGCGCCACCTCCTCAGCCCCGTGCTCCTGCTCCAGTCCTCCAAGGGCGACGAGCTGCACGCCGCGATCGAGGCCGCCATCAGTGTTGCCGGGGCTCCTGTGGCCTCCGACACCGACGAGTCCGGCCGCGCCCACGAGATCTGGGCGATCGCCGGCGAGGCCGGCGAGCAGCTGGCCGCGCTGGCCGGGGACGGCGACCTCATCGTCGCCGACGGCAACCACCGCTCGCTCGCGGCGCAGGTCGGCGGCCTGGACCGCTTCCTGGCCGTGATCACCACGCCGCAGTCGGTCGTCATCCGCCCCTACCACCGCCTCGTGAAGGGCCTGCCGGGCTCCGCGTCGCAGCTGGTCGAGCAGATCGGCCAGATCGGCGCGAGCGTCATCGAGACCGACGGCCCGCCCGAGACGCCGTCCGAGGGCGGCACGGTCGTCATGTACGGCCAGGGCCGCACCTGGGAGGTCGCCTTCGGCGACACCGGCGGCTCGGTGGTCGACAAGCTCGACCACACCCGCGTCGAGAACGAGGTCTTCACCGCGCTCCTCGGCTGGGACGCCGGCGACAAGCGCATCACCTACGTCGGCGGCGACTACCCGGCCTCGTGGCTCGCGGCGCAGGTCGACGCGGGCAGGGCCGACCTGGCGATCCTCATCGCGCCGGTCACCGTGCCCGACTTCATCGACGTGAACCTCCAGCGGCTGAAGATGCCGCGCAAGTCGACCTGGTTCGTGCCCAAGGCCCGCGCCGGTCTCGCCATCGCCGAGCTCCCGAAGGGCTAGGGTCTGTCATCGTGCGCATCTATCTCGGCTCCGACCACGCGGGCCTCGAACTCAAGGACCACCTGGTCAAGCACCTGTCCGGCCGCGGCTTCGAGGTCGTCGACGTCGGCCCGCACTCCTACGACCCGGACGACGACTACCCGCCGTTCTGCCTTCACGCGGCCTCGCGGGTCGTGGCGGACCCCGGCAGCCTCGGCATCGTCATCGGCGGCTCCGGCAACGGCGAGCAGATCGCCGCGAACAAGGTCCCCGGCTGCCGCGCGGCCCTGGCCTGGAGCGTCGAGACCGCGAAGCTCGGGCGCCAGCACAACGACGCGAACGTCGTCGCCATCGGCGGGCGCATGCACTCGCTCGAAGAGGCGGCGTCCTTCGCGGACGCGTTCGTCGACGAGCCGTTCTCGGGCTCGGAGCGCCACCAGCGGCGCATCGACATGCTCACCGCCTGGGAGTCCACCCACGAGCTCCCCGAACTCCCTTAGACGCCAAGAAAAAAGAACGCCGAGGCCCGGGCCTGCGCCCGGGCCTCGGCGCGTTCCGAAAACCAGGAGAATTCGGAAGATCGCACCTGGAGTTATTGGACGGGTGTCGGTATCGTCAATCCATGAATAAGGGTCTTCGCGTTCTCCTCCAAATCCTCCAGGTCGTCGGCCTGCTCGGGACGCTCCTGTTCCTCGCCGCCTCGATCGCCTGGCACGTCGCCGATCTCGACTTCACCGGCTTTGCCGAGGACGCCCCGGTCGAGCTGTGGGCCATCGGCTCCGGCGTGCTCACCGTCGCCCTCTCGCCCGCGCTGTGGTCGCTCGCCCGCTCCGGCGGCACCGTCGTCGCCGCCTCCTCCGGCGGCCTCGACCGGGCCGCGTTCGAGCCCGTCGTCACCCCCCAGCAGCAGCCGGGCAAGCCCGGCGGCGTGTTCGAGCCGCTGAACCCGTCGGCCGCGCCCGCGCCGCCCTCCAGCTCCTACGGCCAGCAGTCCGTCTCGGGCTTCGGCTCGCCGCCCCCGCAGGGCGACAACAGCCCCTGGGGGTCCGGCCGCTGAAGGAGGGTTGCCTCCGAAGCGATGCTGAGATGATGCGAACAGCGGGCCCTCCGGGGACCGCGAAGGGTGGATTCCGGGCGTTACGCTATGGACTCATCCTGAAATCGCGAAGGACCACGCAATGTCGAACGCCACCGTTGACCTCGTCTGCGGCCCGGCCGACCCCCTCCCGGGGTCTGAGCAGAGCTACCGGCTGACCGGCCTGCTCGGCTCCGGCGGCCAGGCCGACGTGTACCAGGCCGTGCGCGTGTCGGCGGGCATCTCCTCCGCGCCCATCACCGTCAAGGTCTTCCGGCCCAACCCGCAGGACACCCGCGAGCACCAGTTCCGCTCCTGGGACAAGGGCGACGCCGTCCTCATGGACCTCCATTCACGAAACGTCGGCTCGATCTGCCGCCGCATCGACGCGTTCTACGGGCGCGCCCCGCACCCGGCCGGACGGCCCCCGCAGGGCGACCCGATGCCGTTCCAGGTCCTCGAATACCTGCCCGGCCACGACCTGCGCCAGCTCCTGTCGCAGCGCCTGGGCCGCGTCGACGCCGCCCGGACCCTCCGGTCGGTCGTCGAGGTCATGAACGCGATGCACCACCCGCCGGTCGGCGCGCACCCGGTCCTGCACATGGACCTCAAGCCCGCCAACGTGATCATCGGCCCGGACGGGTCCGCGAAGGTCATCGACTTCACCGGCGCCCGCTACTACACGCCCGCGCACCTGACGACGATCGCGTACACCCGCGAGACCGCCGGACCCGAGGCCCACCAGGGCACCGTCGGCCCGGCCTACGACGTGCACGGCTTCGGCTCGATCGCGTTCTACCTCGTCACCGGCGCGACCGCGCGCACCGACTCGCCCGGCCAGGAGCAGAGCGTCCCGTGGGCGCGCCTGCGCCGCCACCCCATCCTCGAATCGAACCCGCGCCTGCGCGAGCTGCTCACCGCGCCGCTCGACGACAACCCGGAGAACCGGCCGCGGACCGAGGAGCTGCCGCGCTGGATCAACGAGCTGTCCGCGGTCGTCTCCCGCTCGAACCTCCCCGACCTCGGCGTGGACTGGGGCCACGGCGCCCCCGCCTCGGACGCGACGCGCCGCCTCGACGCCCCCGGCGCCGACCGGACCCGCCGCATGGACGTCCCCGCCGCGATGCCGGGCGTCCCGCCCACGCAGGTCGTCCCACAGTCGCCCGCGCCGCAGAGCACCCGCATCATGGACGCCGGCGCGAAGCCCTTGCAGGACAAGCCGGTCGCCGGACGCGTCCGCGTCCCCGACCAGGGCTCCTTCTCACCCGGGCGCTCCGCGGGCCCGGCCGAGCGGCGCGGCCCGCTGCCGCGCCTGAAACTCGCCACCGACCCCGAGGAGCCGAGCGAGCGCGACCTCGCCAAGCAGGACCGGCACCCGCTGCTGGGCCCGCCCGGATCGCTCGCGAAGGGCTTCGAGCTGTCGGTGATCGGCGGCCTGTTCTCGCTCATCATGTGGCTGCTGCGGGTCATCACGACCGGCATGGAGACCCTCCAGAACCAGGTCCTGGGCTACCTGTTCGTGCTCGCCGTCGCCATCGGCCTGTTCTTCCTGGTCCGCATCGCCGGCGGCATCCTGTGGGGGCGCTGGCTCCACGCCAAGCGCCGGTCCGCGCGCCTCGCGCACCTCGCCGCGGGGATCTTCCTGTTCATGGTCGGCCTCGACTACCTCGGCGAACTGAGCTGGAGCTGGCTCGACTTCGATTTCAAGTGGACCGACTGGATATCAGATCTTTTCAATCTATAGTGGCTCGTCCGAATAGCGGTGAATTCGGGTTTTCCTCCTAGTTCTCAGAGAACTTCGAGAATTTCTCCAGCGCTCCTGAAGCGATGAGCCCTACGATTTCCGGTAATGAGCGCCGCCGAATGCTTGCCTGAGCTTTCCAGATTCGGTGGTGCAACCAACTCGGGTGGGCAGCGCGTCTCCCTGACGACAGATCCCCCTGGATACCGGAAAGGCATTGAGATGACCGCAGTGACATCGGTCGGTGCCGCAGCTCTGAGTCCTGAGCAGCGTGAAGCGTTCGACCGGGACGGCTACCTCATGATCCGCGGCGCCCTCGACGCGGACGAGATCAAACGGTGCTCCGACGCCCTCGACAGGGTCTACGAAGTCGAGCGAGAGGCCGGAAGACTGAGCCCCGAAGGGGCGATGCACCGCCTCGACGCCGTCACTTCCTGCCCCGAACTCGCATTCCTCCTCAACCACCCCAGGACCTTCCACTACGTGTGGTCGATCCTCGGGTGGAACTTCCACGTCTACCACTCCCATGTGGACAAGCACCCGCCGATCGCGGGCAAGCGTCCCTTCCGCTTCGAATGGCACCAGGACGGCGGCCGGCAGAACCGCGAGACCGAGACCGAGCCGCGTCCGCGCCTGTCGGTCAAGCTCGCGTACTTCTTCACCGACCTGTCCGCCGAGGGCCGCGGCAACACCAAGATCGTGCCCGGCTCGCACAAGTGGAACTCGATCGACGGTCCGCCGCGCCGCGACATGGAGTGGCCCGACCCCGAGGGCGCCATCGAGGTCACCGGCAACGCCGGCGACGTCATGTTCTTCGACCGCCGCATCTGGCACGCCCGGTCCGACAACTACTCGGACCTGACCCGCAAGGTCGCGTTCTTCGGCTTCACTCCGCGGTGGATCCGGGCCCGCGACCTCGTCGACGACCTGCCGCAGCAGTCCTGGTGGAACGACCTCGACCCGGTGCAGCAGCAGCTCCTCGGCGGCCACGCGCCCACCGGCGACCACGGCTGGGGCCACTGGCCGAAGGAGACGCCGCTGTACAACTGGCTGGCCGAGCGTGACCTCCTCGACCCGTCCTACCCGCCTCTGCGCCCGTAGGGGCCCGGACATGGCAGTCTGAGCGCATGAGCCACGACGCCCTCGCCCGCGACATCTTCAACCGCTCGCACCTGACCGGCGAGTTCACGCTCCGGTCCGGGGTGGTCGCGCACGAGTACTTCGACAAGTACCTGTTCGAGTCCGACCCGGTCCTGCTGCGGCGCATCGCGGAGGCCCTCGCGCCTCTCGTGCCCGCGCACGGCGTGGACGCGCTTGCCGGCCTTGAGACCGGCGGCATTCCGATCGCGGTGATGCTGTCGCAGGTGACGGGGCTTCCGGCCCTGTTCGTGCGCAAGGAGGCCAAGTCCTACGGCACGTGCCGTCTGGCCGAGGGCGGCGAGGTCGAAGGCCGCCGGCTGTTCATCGTGGAGGACGTCGTCACCTCCGGTGGCGCGGTCCTGGACGCGGTGGGGGAGCTGCGCACCCGCGGTGCGGTCGTCGAGCAGGGCGTGTGCGTCATCGACCGCGAGTCGGGCGGGCTGAAGAACCTGGCCGACATCGGGATCGACCTGAAGGCCCTGTTCACCATGACCGAACTGAAGGCCGCCGGGGCGGCGTAGCAACGGACAAGGGAAGGGGCCGGACGCGAACCGTCCGGCCCCTTCCCTTGTCCCGCTACCTGGCCCAGAGCCAGATCTCGGTGCCCTTCGGGTGCTCCGAGCCCGCGTCCAGGGACTGCTCGAACACCGTGCCCGTGAACCAGATCTGCGCGGTCTTCACCGTGAACCCGAGGGCCTCCAGCTCGTCGGTCGCCTCGTCGATGTCCATGCCGACGACGTCGGGGACCTCGACGGGCTCGGGCCCGTCGCTGACGACGAGGCCGACCGCGTCGCCCGGCCCGGCGGGGGCGTCGGCCGCCGGGGTCTGCTCGATGACCGACCCCGCCGGGATCGAGTCGCTGTGCCGGTTCGCGACCTCCCCGACGACCAGGCCCTCCGCTTCGAGCGCGGCCTGCGCGTCGGCCTCGGACAGGCCCACCACGTCGGGGACGCTCAGCGGCGGGAACCCGTCGGAGACGTACAGCGTCACCGGCGTCCCGGACTTCACCTCCTCGCCCGCGGGCGGATCGGTGCGCGTCACCTGGCCGGCCTCGGGGTACTCGGTGCTGTACTCGTGCTCCACGGTGATCTCGGCGTCGAAGGCCGCGAGGGCCTCCCGCGCCTCTGCCTCGGTGCCGCCCGCGAGGTCCGGCACCGGGTACCGCTCGGGGCCGAGCGAGACGACCACGGTGATCGTCGCGCCCTGCCGGATGCGCTCGCCCACTTCGGGATCCTGCGACACGACCCCGCCGATCGGCACCGACGAGCTGTACCCGTCGACGAGCTCCACCTCGAAGCCCTGCTCCTCGGCGTACGCCGCGACCGAGTCGCGGTCCTGGTCCAGGAGCGAGGGCGTCGACGTGTACCGGCCGATCCCGATCCACCACCCGGCGGCCGCGACCGACACGAGCAGCGCCGCGATCAGCGCGAGCGTGACCAGGGCCTTCCAGTTCCGCTTCGGCTTCGGGTGGTCCACGACCATCGTCGTCTGCACCGCTCGGGTCGGGCGCGGCACCTGCCCGGTCGAACCGGGCACGTGCTTGAGGTCCACGGCCTGGAGCCGGCGCAGGAACGCCCCGGCGTCGACCGGCCGCTGCCCCGGCTTGCGTGCGGAGGCGGCCACGACCAGCTCGGCCAGGCCCTCCGGGACGTCGGGGGCCTTCAACTGCGGGGACGGGACGTCCTCCTCGACGTGCCGGCGCGCGACCTGCCCCGAGTCGGGCCCGTCGAACGGGACCTCCCCGGTGAGCAGCTCGTACAGCAGGATCGCCGTCGAGTACACGTCGCTCGCGGTCGTCGCGGGCTTGCCGCCGACCAGCTCCGGAGCCACATACGCGGCGGTGGCGACCAGCGGCCCCCCGGTGTCGCGGTCGCCGTGGACGGCCTCGGCCAGCCCGAAGTCCACGACCTTGACGCGGTCGCCGCGGCCGCCGTTCTTGAGCAGGATGTTCTCGGGCTTGATGTCGCGGTGGACCAGCCCGGCATCGTGCGCGGCCTGGAGCCCGTCGAGGAGCTGCGCGCACAGCTCCACGGCCTCCTCGATCCGCAGGCGCCGCCGCCGGTTGAGCAGGTCCCGCAGCGTCGTCCCCGGCACGTACTCCATGACCACGTACGGCAGTCCATCGTGGATGCCCTGGTCGAACACGGCCACCACGTTCGGGTGCGAGAGCCGGGCGATCGTGCGCGCCTCGTGCGTGAACGCCTTGAGGTCGAACCCGCCCTTGCGCCCCGCGGTGATCATCTTCACCGCGACCGTGCGGTCGAGCCGCTCGTCGTCGGCCTCGTAGACGTCCGCCATGCCCCCCTGGGCGATGAGACGTCGCAGCCGGTAGCGCCCGTCGACGAGCGCACCGGTCAGGTCCCCGGTCGTCGTTGTCAACCCGCACCTCCTACACCTGGTGACAGTGTATGAGCTTGGAGCGAGTCTTACAGAACCTCGGCGCCGGGGAACACCGGTTTGTCCGGCGCCACAACGCCGAGCCGCTTCGTCGCCCGCGTCAGCGCCACGTACAGGTTCCGCAGCCCCGTCGCCGCGACCGCGTCCGGGTCCACGACGATCACCGAGTCGAACTCAAGGCCCTTGGCCTGCTTGACCGTCAGCACCGCCGCGTCGGCGATCCCCGCCAGCCCTGCGGCCCGCTCGGCGGTCGTCACGACCGCCACCGAACCCTCGCCCACGATCCGCTTCTCGGCCGCGACCTGCTCCTCCACGATGCGTTCGAGGTGCTCCCCGGCGACCTCCAGCCACGGCTCGTGCCCCGACCCGCGCACCGGCCGCGGCCGCGGCGCGTCCACGCCGATCGCGTCCAGCACCCGCACCGCGACGTTCATGATCTCCTTCGGCGTCCGGTACGACACCGTCAACCGCTCCACCCGCCAGTCCAGGCCCAACGACCCGAACACCTGCGCCCAGCTCGACGGCGCCGCCGGACCCGCGGCCTGCGCGAGGTCCCCGGCCACCGTGAACGACCGCGTCACGCACCGCCGCAGCAGCGCCCGCCACTCCATCGGCGACAGCTCCTGCGCCTCGTCCACGATCACGTGCCCGAAGATCCACCGCCGGTCCGCCGCGGCCCGCTCGGCCACCGACACGAACCGCTCGTCGACCTGCCGCTCCCCGAGCCAGAACTCGTCGATGACGTCCGTCGCCTGAAGGAGCTCGGACTCCTCGTCCTCGAAGTCGAACGACGCCGAACCGGCCGCGATCGTCAGCACGTCCTGCGCGTACGCGATCTGCTCGGCGCTCGGCCCGCCGGCCCGCACCCCCCGGTCGACCTCCCCGAGATGCTCCGAGGCTTCGTCCAGCAGCGCCACATCGGCCTCGCTCCACCCGCCCGGCCTGCGGAACAGGAGTGCGCGCTCCTCCTGCTTCAGCACCGCCGCCGCCGAAGCGATCCGCTCGGGCGACCCGAACAGGTCCTCCAGCAGCTCCGTGGCCGACAGCTCCGGCCACAGCTCCTCGATCTGCCTGCGGATCACCGCATCCGAGGCGATCTCCACCGCGAACTGCGCCCGGTCCTCCAGACCCAGCAGGTTCTCCCCGCCCAGCGGGTCCTCCCCGATGATGTCCGCGTACTGCGTCGCCAGATCCGCGATGACCCGCTTGTGGAACGTCTCCCGCGCCTCGTTGTGCGTCAACCCCGTCTCGCGCGCCGCGTCGCGCGCCGACGTGATCTTCTCCGGACGCAGCCACAGCTCGTGCCCCTCGAAGTCCACCGGCAGCGGCTCGCGCGGCACGACCTGCCGGTCGGCCACGGCGCTGGCGATCACCCCGGCCATCACTGCCCGGCCCTTGACCGCCGCGACCGCCTCGGTCTCCGGCCGGTCGGCCACGATCCCCGGCACCAGCTGCGACGGCGTGCGCAGCAGCACGTCCGTCTCCGCCAGACCCGGCAGGACCTCGGAGATGTACCGCAGGAACTGCTTCCCCGGCCCGATGATGAGCACGCCCTGGCGCTTGAGCCGCTCGCGGTGCTCGTACAGCAGGTACGCGGCCCGGTGGAGTGCCACGGCGGTCTTGCCGGTGCCCGGCGCGCCGTCGACGATCATGACGCCTTCCAAAGGCGCCCTGATGATCCGGTCCTGCTCGGCCTGGATCGTCGCCACGATGTCCTTCATCGCCCCGGTCCGCGCCGCGTCCAGCGCCGCCAGCAGGGCGCCCTCGGACCCGATCGTCGACCCCGAGTCGGCGGCCGCGTCCAGGTCCAGGACCTCGTCGTTCACCGACCGGATGCGCCGGCCCTTGGTGTGCAGGTGGCGGCGGCGCCGCACGCCCGCCGGGGACGCGGCCGTCGCCAGGTAGAACCGGCGCCCGGCCTCCGAGCGCCAGTCCACCAGCAGCTGCTCGCCGCCCTCGGCGTGGACGCCGATGCGCCCCAAGTACATCGGGGCCTCGGCGGCGTCGATGTAGTCGAGCCGCCCGAAGCACAGGCCCTCCTCGACCGCGTCCAGCAGCGCGATCCGGCGCCGGTACAGCAGCGTCTCGGCGTCCCGCTGCGAGCGCTCCTGGTCGTTCTCCACGTGCCGGCGCCCGGCCTCGCCGAGCCGCTCGGCGGCCTCGTCGCGGAGGCGGTCGACCCGGGCGTAGAGGCCGTCCAGGCGGGTCTGCTCGGCCTTGGCGGCAGGAGTGATGGCAGCGGACACGGCTCTCCTCGGATACGGAGCGGACTGATTGAAAGGGGCGCAGACGACGCGCGAGTCACCGACCGCCGATGGACGGCTCGCCGATTGCGCCGTGCCGATCGCGGTGGAACTGATCAACCTTACCGCCGCCCGGGCCGCTTCGTCTCGTTCCGCGGCAAGGCCCCTGATCACCTCACCGACACCGGACCCTCACGAGATCCGAGCGTTGGTTACGGTATAGGCCGTTTTGAGTGCCCCTTGGCGTGACTGGAGAGACAGCAATGGCAAGAGAGCAATGGGGGAGCCGGGTCGGGTTCATCCTGGCCGCGGTCGGCTCGGCCCTCGGGCTCGGGAACATCTGGCGCTTCCCCGGCGTCGCCTACGAGAACGGCGGCGGCGCCTTCCTGCTGCCCTACCTCGTGGCCCTGTGCACCGCGGGCATCCCGCTCCTCATCCTGGAGTTCACGATCGGCCGCCGCTACCGCGGCTCGGCCCCGGTCGCGTTCCGCCGCATCCACCGCAACGCCGAGTTCCTCGGCTGGTGGCAGGTCGCCATCGCGATCGTCATCGGCGTCTACTACGCGGTGATCATTTCTTGGGCCGCTTGGTACGCCTGGTTCTCGATCGGGAAGCAGTGGGGCGAGGACCCCAACCGCTTCCTCAACGAGGACTTCCTCCAGGCCGGCGGCCTGTACGACTTCGGCACCTGGCTGCCGGGCCTGGGCATCGCGCTGGCGCTGGTGTGGGTCGCGACCCTCGCGGTGATCGGCGCGGGCGTGAAGAAGGGCATCGAGGCCACCAGCAAGGTCTTCATCCCGCTGCTGATCCTCCTGTTCGGCGCGCTCGTGGTCCAGTCGCTCACCCTCGACGGCGCGGTCGACGGCCTGAACGCGTTCTTCACCCCCGACTGGGAGGCCATCCGCGGCCCGCAGGTCTGGCTCGCCGCCTACGCGCAGATCTTCTTCACGCTGTCGGTCGGCTTCGGCATCATGATCACCTACGGCTCGTACCTGAAGCGCAAGTCCGACATCACGACCTCGGCGTGGACGGTGGGCATGTCGAACTCGTTCGGCGAGATCCTCGCGGGCATCGCGGTGTTCGCGGTGCTGGGCTTCCTGGCGTCCGAGACCGGCGTGCCGATCGACGAGCAGTCCTACCAGGGCGTCGGCCTCGCGTTCGTCGCGTTCCCGGCCATCATCAACACGCTGCCGTACCTGGCCGGCCTGTTCGGCGTGCTCTTCTTCCTGTCGCTCGTGATCGCGGGCTTCGCCTCGCTCATCAGCGTCGTCGAGGTCCCGGTCGCCGCGGTCGAGGACCGCTTCGGCTGGAGCCGCAAGAAGGCCGTCGCGATCGTCGGCGGCGGCATGGCCGTCGTGTCGGTGCTGCTCTTCCCCACGGTGAACGGCCTCATGCTGCTCGACGTGACCGACCACTTCATCAACAACTACGGCATCGCCGTGGCCGCCCCGGCCAGCATCATCGCCGTGGTGTGGATTCTGTGGAAGTGGAAGGAGCTGCGGGACAACGCGAACGCGACCTCGGTGTTCAAGGTCGGCCCGATCTGGGTCGCCTGCCTGGGGGTGATCACCCCGCTGGCGCTCACCGTGATCCTGTTCCTCAACGTGCGCGACCTGGTGACCGCCGACGCGGCCGAGGAGGGCTACCACCAGTTCCAGGCGTTCGGCTGGTCCGTCGCGGGCGGCGCGCTCGCGTTCGCGTTCATCATGGCGCTCCTGCTGCGCCGCAAGGAGACCCCGCCGTTCGTGACCGAAGAGGAAGCCCGCGAAGCCGAGGAGGCCGCCCGATGAGCGCCAGTGCGATCACCATGCTGGTCATCTCGCTCCTGGTGGTCGGCGGGGGCCTGCTGGCCTCCGCGATCACCCTGATCACCAACCCGGAGTCGTCCGACGAGGACTGAGCCCCGTTCTTCGGCGGCCGCGCACGATCCGTGCGCGGCCGCCGTCGTTCTGTACGAAATCGCGAC
>NZ_QFRW01000286.1 GCF_003265355.1 Glycomyces dulcitolivorans
CCCGGCGGCGGTCAGGCCCAGGCGCAGGCCGCGCCCGTCCTCGGGGTCGGGCGTGCGCTCGACCAGGCCGCGCTCGGCGAGCCGCTCGACCAGCCGCGAGAGCGCGGGCTGGCTGAGCAGGACGCCGCGGCCGAGCTCGAACAGGCGGATCGGCCCCTCGTGCTTGGACAGGGTGTAGAGCACGTCGTACTCGCGCATCGACACCTCGTCCCAGATCGGCTCGGCCGCGAACCGCTTCATGAGCGCCGCGTGGGCGGTCAGCAGCGACTCCCACGAGTCGTTCGCGAGCCTGCTCCGTGAGCGGGTCATCTCGGTCGCCCCTAGATTTCCGGGTACTCGGCGGCGGGCTCGGAGTCCTGGTACGGCGAGGCGCCGGTGACGTTGTCGCCGCGGTTGGCGTTCGGGCGCGGCCGGCGGACCGGGCCGTCGCCGTACTTGGCCTTCACGAGCCCGGCGTGGGTCGGGGCGTCGGCCGACTCGGGGTCGCGCCGGGAGGCGAGCTCCTTGCGCAGCACCGGGACGACCTCGCCGCCCAGCAGCTCCAGCTGGTCCAGGACCATGCCCAGCGGCATGCCGGCGTGGTCGATGAGGAACATCTGGCGCTGGTAGTCGCCGAACGCGTCGTGGAACGTCAGGGTCTTGTCGATGACCTCCTGCGGGCTGCCGACCGTCAGCGGCGTGCCCTGCGTGAACTCCTCCAGGGACGGGCCGTGGCCGTAGACGGGGGCCTCGTCGAAGTAGGGGCGGAACTCACTTATAGCGTCCTGCGAGCGCTTGGCGATGTACGCCTGCCCGCCGACGCCGACGATGGCCTGCTTGCGCGTGCCGTGCCCGTAGTGCTCGAAGCGCTGCCGGTAGAAGTCGATGAGGCGCTTGGAGTGCGAGGTGGGCCAGAAGATGTGGTTGGCGAAGTAGCCGTTGCCGTAGAACGCGGCCTGCTCGGCGATCTCGGGCGTGCGGATCGAGCCGTGCCACACGAACGGCGGCGTGTCGTCGAGCGGGCGCGGCGTCGAGGTGAAGCCCTGAAGCGGGGTGCGGAACTGGCCCTCCCAGTCCACGACGTCCTCGCGCCACAGCTTGTGCAGCAGGTTGTAGTTCTCCAGCGCCAGCGGCAGGCCCTGGCGGATGTCCTGCCCGAACCACGGGTAGACCGGGGCGGTGTTGCCGCGCCCGAGCATGAGGTCCATGCGGCCCTTGGACAGGTGCTGGAGCATCGCGTACTCCTCGGCGATGCGCACCGGGTCGTTCGTGGTGATCAGCGTGGTCGCGGTGGTGAGGATGAGCCGCTCGGTGAGCGCGGCGATGTGCGCCAGCAGCGTCGTGGGCGAGGAAGAGAAGAACGGCGGGTTGTGGTGCTCGCCGATGGCGAACACGTCGAGGCCGACCTCTTCGGCCTTGACCGCGATCTTCACGATCGCCTCGATCCGCTCGGCCTCGCTCGGGGTCTCGCCGGAGATCGGGTCGCGCGTGATGTCACTGACTGAGAAGATCCCGAACTGCATCGGATTCCCTGCTCTCTTCGCCCTGGCGGGCCCATTCGAAGTTCATGCGTTTGCATCTACCTTAACGGCCGGACCCCGAGGACTATTCCGATCCGAGGCATGGAGGCAGGCCTCACACGCGTCCTGCGCACAGTGATCGATGCATGACGGATCGATGCCCGATTGCGTACCCTCGGAACAAGACTGCCGCAATCGGACCGATGCGGCGCCCCATCCGCTCCGCCCCCCGGAGGCCCCCGTTGCGCGATCCGCACCCGCCCCACCGCTCCCGCTCCGGAGGCCGCGATGCGCGCCTCGATTGACCAGCTCACCGCCGCGCTCGCGGCGCTCACCGGACGCGGCGGCGACGAGGAGGCCCTCGCCGCGCTCGGCGACTGGAAAGCCGCCGCCTGGCGGGACGCCCTCATCGACCTCCCGCTCGGGGAACGGGCGTTCCGCGAACGGTTCCTGGTCCGGCGCCGCGAAGAGATCGACCGGCTCTGGCACTGGTGGCGGGAGCGCGAACGCGACCCCAGGGTCGACCCCGCCACCGCCGGCCACCTCGGATTCCTCCTGCTCACCCTCGTCGCGATGCACTGCTCGGACCGGATGCGCTTCCACAACGAACCCGCCGCCCCGCTCCCCCTCGGCGACACCACCGCCGAGCGGCTCTGCACCGCACTGGTCGACGACGCCCACGTCCGGCACGCGATCGCCGACCTCTACAACCCGCGACTGGCCCTCTCCCCCGCACGGCACGCCGACCGCGCCAAGCCCTCGCCCGAAGCACTCAGGGAATGGAAGGAGATCGACCCCGCGACCCTCCGGTTCCACCGCCAGGGCACCACCTCGATCATCCTCACCGGCCGCGACGCCGAACCGGTCAACGGCCGCACCGCGCGCTTCGCCCTCAAGTGCCTGATCTACCCGTACCTCAAGGTCCCCACCATCACCGACGCGACCCGCGGCTACCTCACCGAATACGGGCAGCTCGCCTCCGACTCCTCCCCGCTGGTGCGGGTCTGGGCCAGCCACGACAGCTGGATCCTCATGGACTTCGTCCCCGGCCGCACCCTCGCCGAGCTCCTGCGCGACCGGCCCGCCCGCGAACCGAAGCGGGAGATCCTGCGGCCCCTCGACGTCGACCGGCTCGAACTGCTCGGGACCGCCCTGTTCCGCGCGCTCGCCGAACTTGAGGACGAGGGCCGCCACCACGACGACCTCGCGCCCTCGAACATCATCGTCGAGGAGACCGGCGGCGCGATCCGCATGCGGCTCATCGACCTCGGCGTCAACCACCTGCACACCGGGGCGCTCGGCGGCGCGCTTCAGGGCGACGCGCTGTACGTCGCGCCCGAAGTGCGGGTCGAGGGATCGGGCGACGAGCGCGCCGAGCTGTACTCGCTCGGGCTGGTGCTCATCACCGTCGCCGGGATCGACCTCAACCCGGACGGCACCGTCCCCGACCAGTTCTACGTCGCCTCGACCGGCCTCGCCCGCCTCCTCGAAGACCTCGTCGACGTCGACCCCGAACGCCGCCTCCTCGTCAGCGGCGTCGAACCCGGGCGCAACCGGTTCCGGCAGCTGCACACCCTGTTCGCCAACGAGATCGAGGTCCTCCGCGAGATCGAGCGCACCGCGCCGACCGGATGGATCGCGAAGCTCCGGAGCTTCTCCCCCGGGATCGGCACCGTCTCGCGCCAGCGCCGGATCAGGAAGGTCCGCCAGGAGCAGGCCGGGCGCGAAGGCGGCTCGCCCCACCTGGCCCGCGCGAAGCGGCTGATGGCCTGGGCGGTGCTGTGCTCGGTCCTGCTGTGGTGCGCGACCGCGATCATCATGACCTGGTGGGCGCGCGACCTGAACATCTCCTGGACGGCCAAGTGGCTCGAACTGCTCAACAACGTGTTCAACCGCTCGGGGCCGGGCATCGTGTTCTTCGACGACGTCCGCGCCGCCGACTACGCGATCCCCGATCTGTGGGGGAGCTTCCCCTCCAGGATCGTGACCGCCACGTTCGCGCTGGTCAGCCTACGGATGTACTTGAACATCTTCGCCGAGCTCACGCCGGCCTCGGCCCTGCCGCGCCGGGGCATGCGGCGGTTCCGTTCGGCGGCGTGCGCGGTCGCGATCCGGTCGCAGGCGATCCTGTTCCCGCTCTACGCGCTGCTTCCGACGCTGGTCCAGCGGGACTGGTGGCCGCTGTTCACCCAGGTCGGCATCTTCACCATGGCGGTCATCATCTCGGTGTGCCTGTGGTTCGCGGGCGACGCGTACAGGAGCGCCCGCGGCGCGGGGCTGTCGACCGTGCCGAGCGCCGCGACCGTCTCAAGGGGACGGCTGGTGGCGTGGCAGCCGATCCTGCTGCTGTACTGCGTCCCGATCCTGGTGATCGGGACGCTGCTGCAGTTCGACCTCCTGGAGGACGAGCTGGTGTACGCGTGCTTCGTGTCGCTGATCAACATCGCGATCTTCTACTTCAAGAGCGCGGGCACGGACGCGCCCTACGTCCGGATGGAGCTGTCGCGGGCGTTCCTGGCGGCCGAGCGGCTCGACCATCTGGAGGCGCGGGAGCGAGCCGCGGCCCCACCGGCCTCAGAGCGGGCGGCGCATGCAGACGCGGGGCCAGCGGTCGATGCCGTGGGCGGACTCGCGGTCGCGGATCGCGCGTAGGCCGGGGGTGAGGGCGTCCTCGGCGAGGGCGGCGAAGCCGAGGCGGGCGTAGTAGGGGGCGTTCCAGGGGACGTCGGCGAAGGTGGTGAGGGTGAGGGCGTCGAGGCCGGTCAGGGCGGCGCGGGCGGCGGCATGGTCGATGAGGTCGCGGCCGATGCCGCGGCGGGCCCGGTCGGGGTGGACCGAGACCTGCTCGATGTGGAGGGCGCCGTCGACAGGTTCGGCGATGAGGTACGCGACGGGCAAGTCGTGCTCATCGGCGGCCCAGGCCAGGCCGGTGCGGCGGTAGTCGTCGAGTTCTTTGAGAGTGAGCGGCTCGTCGTCGGCGATGGCGGCCATGCCGACGGTGCGGAAGCACTCGCCGGCGGCGCGCTCGATGTCCTGGAGGAGGGGCAGGTCGGCTTCGGTCACGGCCCTGATGCGCATGTGGTCAGTGTGCGCCGACCTGGCCCTTCAGGCAAGCCGGTTCGCGTCACCGGTATTCGGGGAGCGGGTCGGCGATGCTCCAGCCTCCGGCGATGAGGGCGTCGACGGCGCGGACGGCCTGGTCGAGGCGGTCTTCGTGGGGGCCTTGGAGTTTCACGTAGCGGCGGCCGGTGCGCTCCAGTTCGGCCGCGAAGCGGCCGGTCATCCAGGGGCGCAGGTGCTCGCCGTCGCGCAGGCCGTCGTCCTCGAAGGGGACGTCTTCGTGGTCGGTGAGCAGGTAGAGGTGGTGGGCGAGGGCGTCGCCGAGCGGGTCGAGGGCGGGGTTGCGGCCGCCGAGGTAGCGCTCGTGCCAGACGGCGGTCGCGAAGGCGTCGGTGTCGCAGAACAGGACCGGGCCGCCCAGGCGCGCCTCGGCCTCTTCGAGGCGGTTCTGGCGTTCGGCGATGACAGGGAAGTCGGCGGTGTCGAACCTGACGTCGGGCCAGGTCGCCTCAGGTTGGACCGCTTGGAGCGCGCGCAGTTTCTCCTCGCTGAAGGTCCGGCCGTACTCGGGGACGCAGCGGGTGTCGGCCCAGGTCCCGCCGCGGGCGGCATAGGTCTCGGCCAGCGCCTCGGCGATGGTGGTGGTGCCGGAGGACTCGGCGCCGAGGGCGACCACGCGCAGGGCGAGGCCGGCGCGGACGGGGCCTTCGAGGTAGTGCCAGTTCCCGGCGGGGTCGGCGCGGACCTTGGTGCCGGAGACGGGGAACGCGTTCCGGGCGAGGTCGACGAAGTGGTGGGCGGCGCCGAGGCGGCGGGCGAGTTCGGGGCCGTAGGGCTCGGAGGTGAAGAGGGCGTCGATCCGCTCGGGGACGGCGGTTTTGAAGATGTCGACGTGGGCCTGCCAGATCGCCTCGTCGTTCAGGTCCATGTGGACGTCGTCGACGGTGCCGATGACGCGGGCGCCGGGGTGGGCCTCCTGGATCCAGGCGACGCGGGCCGCGAGGGGGATGGACTCGACGGTGGCGTGGCTGACCAGGACGGTGAGGCGCTCGCATCCGGCCTGGGCGGCGCGGATGAGGTGGTGGTGGCCGGCGTGGGGCGGGTAGAACTTGCCGAGGACCAGGCCGTGCTCGGGCAGGCTCATGCCGCGACCTCCGCGGTCTGGAGGAGGTCCTTGCGCCAGTTGCGGAGTCCGAGGACGCACAGGGCCATGAATCCGATGTAGAGGATCGAGGTGAGGTAGAGCTCCTTGTACGCGTACAGGGGGATGTAGATGATGTCGGCGGCGATCCACAGCCACCAGGATTCGAGGCGCTTGCGGCACTGGCCGTAGGTGGCCATGAGCGACAGGACCGTGGTGAGGGCGTCCCAGAAGGGGACGGTGGAGTCGGTGGCGCGGTCGAGGAGGATCGCGATGGCGGCGAGGGCGATCAGGCCGGCGCCGATGAGGGCGGCCCATTCGGTGCGGCCGGTGCGGCTGACGGGGAGGGCGTCGTCGGCGGGGCCGCCGCCGCGGACCCAGTTCCACCAGCCGTAGGCGCCGAGGGCGATGAAGACGAGCTGGAGGCCCGCGTCGGCGTACAGGCCCCACTGGGTGAACAGGACGATGAACATCAGGCAGTTGAAGATGCCGATGCCCCAGTTGGCGATGTGCTGGCGGGCGACCAGCCACACGCACAGGGCGCCGGAGACGAATCCGAGCGCCTCGATGAGGGTCGTCGGCACGCCGAAGGCGTTGAAGAGGACGGGGTTGGGCACGGCGTCGAACATCCGGGGTCCTTCCGAAGGGGCGGTTCGGAAGACGACTCTACGTCGGCGCGTCTCTCGGCTCCGATGCCGCTTGCATCGGAGCCGAGATAACTCTTTTAGGCCGGTCGGCGTTCGCCGGCGGTGACGGCGACGGTGAGCCGGTTCGGGCCCGGCGGGAGCGGGCAGGTGCCGTAGTCGGTGAACGCGCACGGCATGTTGACCGCGCGGTTGAAGTCGAGCTCGACGGCGCCGCCGGGGCCGGGCGCGGCGGTCGTGAGCTGGCGGAAGGACGCGGTGGTCTCGCCGTTGGTGGGGTCGCGGAAGAGCAGCCACAGGCGCCCGTCCCCGGCGTCGGTGGCGACGAGCTCCTGGGCCTGTCCCGCGAGGTCGAAGCTGACGGTGCCGAGGGCGTTCAGGGCCTGGTCGACGCCTTCGCGGACCGAGCCGACGTCGAGGCGCGCGGGGGCGGCGGCGAAGCGGCCGGCGACGGCCCAGGCGGGGTCGGGGTCGAAGGCGGGGACGCCGGTGAAGGCGGTGCGGGTGGCGGCCTGGGGGTCGCGCACGCGCACGGCGTGGCGGCCGCCGCGCGGGGCGAGTTCGAGGCGCTTGTCGCCGTAGTCGATCCAGGCCGGGCCGGTGGGGGTCTTGAACTCGGCGGTGCCGTGGACCGGGGCGCCGTCGGCGACGAGCCGGTCGGCGGCCGCGGCGGTCACGGTCACGACCGTGCCGTCGGAGCTCCAGAGGCCGGGGAGGCCGTCGAGGGGGGCGGGCTCGTCGTCGAGCCAGTGGAAGGCGGTGAGGCTGAGCCAGCCGTGGGGCTCGGCCAGCGCGGCCTCGCGGCGGGCGTGCCAGGTGCGCCATTCGCGGGTGAATTCGTCGGTCACGTCGTGCTCCTCGGTGTCGGTCCCCTGCGGGAGGTTCAAGTCGAGGGCGGCCGCGGAAATTCCCTTCCGGCGGAGTCTTGACACGGCGGCGCCGGGACCCGGTAGAGTGAAGCGACTTTACCGATAAAGAAGCAGTTTCCAGGAAGGCCCCGATGAGCAGCACCGTCAACGCCGTCGTCAACCTCGACCTCGAAGGCCCCGTCATCAACCGCCACGTGTACGGCCACTTCGCCGAGCACCTCGGCCGGTGCATCTACGGCGGCTTCTACGTGGGCGAGGACTCCGACCTCCCCAACGAGGGCGGCATCCGCCTCGACGTGGTCGAGGCCCTGCGCGCGCTCGACATCCCGAACCTGCGCTGGCCCGGCGGCTGCTTCGCCGACGAGTACCACTGGCGGGACGGCATCGGCCCCAAGGAGGACCGGCCGGCCATGGTCAACACCCACTGGGGCGGGGTCGAGGAGAACAACCACTTCGGCACGCACGAGTTCATGGCCCTGTGCGAGCTGCTGGGCACCGAGCCGTACATCTCCGGGAACGTCGGCTCCGGCACCGTCCAGGAGATGAGCGAGTGGGTCGAGTACCTCACCCGCGCCGGCGACTCCCCCGCCGTGCGCGAGCGCAAGGCCAACGGCCGCGAGGAGCCGTGGAAGGTCAAGTTCTGGGGCCTGGGCAACGAGACCTGGGGCTGCGGCGGCAACATGTCGGCCGAGCAGTACGCCCTGGAGGCCCGCCGCTACGCGACCTACTGCCGCGACTACGGCGACAACAAGCTGTACCGCATCGCCGCCGGCGCCTCGGACTTCTCCTACGGGTGGACCGAGACGCTCATGAAGCAGCTCTCCCACCTCGGCTGCCAGCGCGTGGAGCGCCCGCTGTACCAGGCGGTCTCGGTGCACTACTACACGATCGCGGGCACCTGGGAGGACAAGGGCTCGGCGACCGAGTTCACCGCCGATGAGTACTACACGACCATGGCGAAGGCCGCGCGCACCGACGAGCTGCTCACCGGGCACGCCAACGTCATGGACCTGTACGACCCGAAGAAGGAGATCGGGATCGTCCTGGACGAGTGGGGCACCTGGTGGAACGTGGAGCCGGGCACGAACCCCGGGTTCCTGTACCAGCAGAACACGATGCGCGACGCGCTCGTGGCGAGCCTCCACTTCGACATCTTCCACAGGCACGCCGACCGCCTGGTGATGGCCAACATTGCGCAGACGGTGAACGTGCTCCAGGCGATGATCCTGACCGACCCCGACTCGGGCGCCCTCGTGCTCACCCCGACCTACCACGTGTTCCGGATGAACAAGGGCCACCAGGACGCCGCGAGCCTCCAGGTCCACGTCGTGGGCGACGCCCCGGTCAAGGACGTCGACGGCGCCTCGCTCTCGACCGTGTCGGTCTCGGCCTCCCGCAAGGACGGCCGCCTGCTCGTGTCGCTGTCGAACCTGGACGCCGACGAGGCGGCCGACGTCGTCGTCGACCTGCGCGGCGGCACCCTCACCTCCCTGGAGTCGGAGCTCCTCACCGCCGGCGCCCTCCACGCGCACAACACCCCCGAGCAGCCCGAGGCCGTCGCCCCGCGCAAGCACGACGGGGCGCGCGTCGAGGACGGCAAGCTCCTGGTCCACCTGCCCGCGCACTCCTTCGCGACCGTGGCCGGGGACGTGGCGTAGTCGGTCGCTCGCACTAGGGTGAGAACATAGGAGGATCGTCGAATCCCGAAAGGCGGTACCCGAGATGGTGACGATGAGCGACGTGGCGCGCCTGGCCGGCGTGTCCAAGATGACCGTGTCCAACGTGGTCAACAACCGGGCCGGGGTCTCAGAGCCCGTCCGGCTGCGCGTCCTCGATGCGATCCAGCAGTCCGGGTACCGCCTGAACGTCAACGCCCGCACCCTGAAAGCCGGGCGCACCGGGGTCATCGGCCTCGCGGTGCCCGGCGTCGACCAGGCCTATTTCGGGATGCTCGGCGCCCTCGTCATCGAGGCGGCGCGCTCGCACGGCTTCCACGTGGCGATCGAGCAGACCGGCGGCAGCGACACCGGCGAGGTCGAGGCGGTCGCCCAGTCGCACAAGCTCCAGTTCGACGGCCTCATCCTGAGCGCGGTGGTCCTCGACCCGCGCGAGCAGGCGCACCCTTGGGGCGACTTCCCGATCGTCATGCTCGGCGAACGCGACTTCGGCACGAGCATCGACCACGTCGGCATGGCCAACGAGGCCGGCACCCGCGCCGCGACCGAGCACCTGATCGCCCAGGGCTGCACCAGGATCGCCAACGTCACCGGATGGACCCTCGAAGGCGTCCACGTGGTCTCGCGCCGCTACCAGGGCTATGTGGACGGCCTCGCGGCCCACGGCATCGAGCTCGACACCTCCCTCGTCGCCCTCTCCGGCATGTCCATGGAGGACGGACGCCGCGCCGTCAAGCGCCTCCACGCCTCCGGCATCCCCTTCGACGGCGTCGTCGCCGTCACCGACACGGTCGCCCTCGGCGTCATCCGCGGCCTGGCCGACCTCGGCCTGCGCGTTCCCGAAGACGTCCGGGTCATCGGCTTCGACGACATCCCCGAATCGGCCTACACCACCCCGGCCCTCTCTTCTGTTTCGCCGGACCACCGCTGGATGGCCGAGAAGGCGGTTTCCTTGATCGCCGCCCGCATGGAGAACCCTTCGCGGCCACCGGAGGAGCACACGGCCCCCTTCGAGTTGAAGGTGCGCGAGTCGACCTCCTGAGCCACCGGCAGGGGTCCGATCGGCGATAGAATTCGGGCATTCCTTCCCCCGGAGGTCGCCGCCTTGTCCCCTCAGCCGCAGTTCGGCAGCCAGTTCTACGACAGCGTCGTGCAGGACGGGCGGATCGGGCTGGTCGTCGGCGCGGCCCGGCCGGTGCGGTGGCCCCACCGGATCGGCACCGTGCCGCCCCTGGCGGCGTCGCGGCAGGAACGCGAGGCCGACGGGCTGCTGCACGAGTCGACCGCGTCCTGCCTGGTGCTCGCGGGAATGGGCGGCGTGGGCAAGACGCAGCTGGCCGCGGCGTACGCGACGAGCCGCTGGGACGCCTCCGAACTCGACCTCCTGATGTGGGTCAACGCGAGCGGCTCCGGCGCGGTCACCGCCGCGTTCGCGCAGGCCGGCGTCGAACTCTGCGGGGCCGAGCCCGGCCATGACGGCCGCGCCGCGGCCGCGTTCCTCAACCTCCTCACCCGCACAGACGGGCCGCGATGGCTCATCGTCCTCGACGACCTCGCCGACCCGGTCGAGCTGTACGACATCTGGCCGCCCCACAACCCCCGGGGCCGGACGATCATCACCACCCGCCGCCGCGACGCCGCCCTCGACGGCATGGGCCGCATCCGGATCGACATCGGCCTGTTCAGCGCCGCAGAGTCGCTCGCCTACCTGCACCAGCGGCTCGGGCCCCGGTCGAAGCGCATCGCCGGAGCGGAGGCTTTGAGCGAGCGACTCGCCGGCCTCCCCCTCGCCCTCGCGCAGGCGTCGGCGTTCATCCTCGACCAGCCGGGCCTCACCTGTGGGGACTACGTGGACCTGCTGGAAGACCGCACCATCGCCCTCGCCGAGCTGAGCCCCGAGACCGCCCCCGACGGCTACCGCGGCCCGCTCGGCGCGGCCTGGTCCCTCTCGATCGAGCAGGCCGACCGGCAACGCCCGCAAGGACTCGCACTCGGTCTGCTCAGGCTCGTCGCACTCCTCGACCCCGCCGGCGTCCCGGCCGACCTGTTCGGCACCGAAGCCGCGCTCCGGCACCTCGCCGCCGCGGCCGGCGCGAGCGCCCTGCCCGCGTTCCAAGTCCGGGCGGCGCTCGGTCGCCTCCACCGCCTGAGCCTGATCGACACCGACGGCTCCCTGGTCCGCATGCACGCGCTGGTCCAGCGGGCCGTCGCCGATACCGCCACGGCCGAGCAGGAGCGCGAGTCGGCCCGGGCCGCCGCCGACGCCCTCGCGGCCGTCTGGCCCGATCCCGAGAGCGACCCGTCGTTCAGCGCGGTCCTCCGGTCGAACGCCATGCGGCTCTTCGCAAAAGCCGCATCCCTGCGCTTCGCCGACGGCGTCCCGCCGGTGCTCTTCCGGCTCGGCGACAGCTTCGGCACCCAGGGCCAGGTGCACACGGCCACACGGTTCTACGTGCTACTCGCCGAGCAGGCCCGTGCGGCGTTCGGCCCCGACCACTTCGACACCCTCCAGGCCCGGCACGGCTGCGCGCGCTGGCGGGGCGAGGCGGGAGACGTCCTCGGCGCGATCGAGGGGTTCACCGCGGTGCTCGCGGACCGCGTCCGCGTCCTCGGCCCCGACGACCCGAAGACCCTGTCGACCCGGCAGCGGCTCCTGTACTGGAAAGGCGAGAAAGGCGACCTGGAGGCGGCGGCCGCGGAGACCGAGACGCTGCTGGCCGACCGCAGACGCGTCCTCGGCCCCGAGCACTTCGACGTCCTCGTGACCCGGTCGCTGCGCGCCCGCTGGCAGGGCCGCTCAGGCGATGCGCACGGAGCCGCGGAGGCCAACGAGGCGCTGCTCGCGGACTGCCTGCGGCTCCTGGGCGCCGACCACCCGTTCACACTCGCCGTGCGGCACAACCTCGCCCACTGGCGCGGCGACGCCGGGGACCCCGAAGGGGCCGCGTCCGCGACCGCGGCGCTGCTCGCCGACCGGGAGCGGGTGCTCGGCGCCGACCATCCCGACACCTTGCGCAGCAGGCAGAACCTCGCGGGCTGGCTCGGGGAGAGCGGCGACGCCGCCGCCGCGGTCGAAGGGCTGAAGGGCGTCCTCGACGACCAGCTCCGCATCCTCGGACCCGAGCACCCCGACGTGATCGCGGTCCGCAACGACCTCGCCCGCTGGACCGCGCGGATCGGCGGAGCCGCGGCCGCGGTCGAGGCGTTCTCGGCCCTGCGCGACGACTGCCGACAGCTCCTGGGCGACGCGCACCGGTACACGGGCATCATCGAGCACAACCTCGCGCACTGGACCGCGCGGCTGCAATCCGAGCTGCCCCCCGGCGTCATCGGCGGCGGCGCCCAGAGGGCGACCAACGTCGGCGCCTGGGGCGACGGCGGCTTCGGCTCCAACGGCGGCCAGCTCAACTTCGGCCTCCTGTCCGGAGGCGCGGCGGGCGGAAGGTTCCGCATCGCCGAAGGCGGCGACCGCTCGCTCGGCGGCATGATGGGCGTAGGCGGCCCGCGCGATGCGGTGCCACCCGAAGCGGAAGGCGACATCGGCACCTGGCTCACCGAGGACGAGGACGTCTGGGGCCTCGGAGGGCCCGACGAGGACCCGCACAAGTAGCTCCCTCCGCTACGGCGTCACACCCACCGTGATCACGGCCGCGTAGCCCGCGCTCGGGTCCGTGTCGTCGTTGGCGGTCAAGGTGAGCAGGCCGTCCTGGACGCCGCCACCGGTGTAGACCATGTCGTCGTCGAGAAGGGTGTGGTCGCCGGTGTGCTCCGAGTACGGCTCGACCTCGTCGAGGGCGAGGACCGTGTCGTCGTCGAAGAAGAACTGGCCGGTGTGGACGACCGTGCCGTCCTCGTATTCGGCGTCGTCGACGGTGCCGCCGGTGTGGACCTTGACGTGGATGTGGGTGGCGCGCGGGGTGTACCAGCCGGGGACGATGGTGGTGAAGGCGGCCTGGCCGGCGTCGTCGGTGATCTGGAAGCCGCGCAGGAAGGTCTCGTCGTCGCCGGTGCCGTCCTCGGCGGGGGCGGAGCCGCCGGGGTTGGCGGTGGTGAAGCCGGAGTAGTAGCCCCAGGCGTCGCAGTGCCAGATCTCGACCATGGCGTTCGCCAGGGGCGTGCAGCCGTCGGCGTCGACGACGGTGATCAGGAGGGCGAGGGGCGCGCCGGTCTTGCCCTCGGTGACGTCGGTGCGCTCCAGGGCGTCGTCGAGGTAGTAGGGGCCTTCGGTGACCTCGCTGGTGAGGACGCAGGTGGTGTCCGCGCCGGTGGCGGCCTCGGTCGGACTCGCCGAGGTGCTGGGGCTCGCCGACTCGGTCGCGTCGCCGTCGTCGGAGCCGCAGGCGGCGAGGGCGCCGAGGCCGACCGAGGCGGCGCCGCCGACGGCGAAGGTGCGGCGGGCGATCCTGGTGTCTGTCATGACCGGATCTTAAGTGGAGGATCGGGCCGGGGCGGGCGGAAAGGCCGCCCCGGCGTGTTGCCGGGGCGGCCCCTTTCCTAACGGAACAGCCCTATCGGATCAGGTCAGTGAGCCGGTGACGTTGCCGCCGGATTCGGTGACGTAGTAGGTGACCGTCCTGCCGCTCCAGAAGTGGAACGTCAGGGTGACCTTCTGGCCGTCGTTGACCTCCGACCAGAAGGCGGTCGGGAGGGTGACCGTGCCGGCCGTGTAGTTGGGGTTGAAGGCGCGGCCGAACTCCTTGTAGGAGGTCCAGTTCTGCGGTCCCGCGGCGGTGCCGTCGGCGTACTTCGCCTCCATGGTCGCCAGCTGGTCGCCCTTGAACTGGGTCGGGATCGCGAAGGTCGCGCTGGCTCCGGTGGCCGCCGACATCGTCGGCTGGTCGTAGGAGATGACGCTGATGCGCCATGGCGCCCCTTGCGAGAAGACCGCTTGGACCGTGCCCCTGACGCCGTACGAGCGGTCGCCCAGGAGCGTGGTCAGCCTGCTGGCCTTGATGGTCAGGGTGGAGCCGGAGATCGTGTAGTCGGTGCCCTGGACGAGGTTGGTCGAGCCCACCCGCAGGCCCTGGAACGTGGTGCCGTTCAGGTTCAGGGCGAGCGAGACGTCGGCGACCGTGGCGGTGCGGCCCACGTAGATCTGGTCGGATGCGGCGGTGCCCGAGCGGGTCGTCCACGCGGCCTTCATCATCGCGAACAGCTCGGGGTCCTTCCAGGTGCCGGCGGTGCGGTCGAAGTGCTGGCCGTTGTCCCACAGCTGGAGGGTGATGCCCTTCTGGCGGGCGTAGTAGCCGGCGTACTCGAAGAACTTGAGCTTCTCGCCCTGCTCGACGGTGCCGGTGTGGGTGTCGAAGCCGAGGAGGCCGTACTCCCCCACCAGGACCGGGATGCCGTTGGCGATGAACTCGTTGTACGCCCGGTTGAAGTAGCCCTCCAGGTCGGCCTTGACCTCGTCGTTGAACTTCGTGTACCCGGCGATGTTGACGCTGAAGGGCCAGAAGCCGTAGTAGTGGATGGTCGCGGCGATGTTGGGGTCGTCCAGGGCGTCGATGGTGGCGCTGAGGGCGTCGAGGCGGCCCTGGTCGGCGTTGGTGTGGAGGGTGGGGAGGACGAGGACGCGGGTCGCGTTGCCGCCGCCGGAGGCGCGCACGATCTGGTGGAACGAGGTGTTCAGGTCGTCCAGGAGCCCGTATGCGGTGGTGTCGTCGACGTTGTTGAACTGGGGCTCGTTGACCGACTCGAACAGCAGCTCGGGCGGGGCGTCGCGGAAGCGGGACGCGAGCTCGGTCCAGATGGCCTCGTAGCGGTCCTCGACGACGGTGCGGTTGGAGTTCATGTCCGCCATCCAGATCCACGAGTCGTGGTGGATGTTGATGAGGACGTACAGGTCGGCGTCGAGCGCCCAGCCGACGACCTCCTCGACGCGGTCGAGGTAGGCGTCCTCGACCGCGTACGGCGCGGTCTTGGACTGGTGGTTGTCCCAGGTGACGGGGATGCGGATGCTGTTGTAGCCCTGCGCCGCAACATTGTTGATCAGCGACTGGGTGATGCGCGGGTTGCCCCAGGCGGTCTCGTCGGCGCCGACGGCGTCGAGGGAGTTGCCGAGGTTCCAGCCCGGCTGCATGGCCGCGACGGTCTCCATCGCGGAGATGCCGCCGGTGGGCGGCGGCGTCGTCGTGGGCGGCGTGCTGGGCTCGCCGACCGCGCCGGTGCACACGGTGCCGTTGAGGCTGAAGGAGGCCGGGACGCCGTTGGTCCCGGACCAGGAGCCGTTGAACCCGAAGGAGACCGAGCCGTTGGTCGGGATCGACGCGTTGTAGCTCATGTTCTTCGCGGTGACGGTGTCGCCGGAGTTGGTGGTGGTCGCGTTCCACGCCTGGGTGACGCGCTGCCCGTTCGGGAAGGTCCACACCAGGTTCCAGCTGCTGACCGCGGTGCCGAGGTTGGTGATCTTCACGTCCCCGGTGAAGCCGCCGCCCCACTGGCTGGCGATCTTGTAGTCCACTTTGCAGCCCTCGGCCGCGTAGGCGGCGGTGGGCGCGAGGATGCCGAGCCCCGCGGCGAAGACGGCGAGGGCGGCTACCGCCAGCGCCATCCACTTGCGGGTTCGTCGCTTGACGCCTTGCATGGTGCTCCTTCTGTCCGCGTGGCTGCCGGGGAGGACGCGGGGCCGCGGGAACCCATTGAGAATCCTCGATGTAAGACTAAGTTGCGAGACTAAACTTTGTCAATCGCTCCCAAGCCTTGGAACGGTTCAGAGGAGGATCCGCGCGAACTCGTAGGCGAGCCAGGCGGCGAAGACGAGCAGGATGAGGCCGGAGGCGCGGTCGAACCAGACGCGGCGCTCCTTGGTCATGGCGCCGCGCAGTCCCGTTGCGGCGCCGGCGAGGAGGAGGAACCAGGCCCAGGAGGCGGTGACGGCCCCGGCGGCGAAGACGGTGCGGGAGGCCGCGGCCTGGGCGGCGATGGCGGCGCCGAGCACGCCGACGGTGTCGAGGATGGCGTGGGGGTTGAGCAGGGAGACCGCGGCGGTGCGGCGGAGGGTGCGCAGCGGGGACCAGGAGCCGGCCTCGTCGGCGATGTCGGCGGGCCTGGTGCGCAGGGACTTGACGCCGAGGTAGGCGAGGAAGGCGGCGCCGGCGGCGAGCATGGCCGGGCGCAGGCCGGGGACGGAGTCCAGGAGCGCGGAGGCGCCGGTCGCGCCGAGGACGATGAGGAGCGTGTCGCACAGGCCCGCGCCGGCGACGGCCCACAGCGCCCTCGGCATGCCGAGGGCGACGCCCTGGCCGAAGACGAAGACGTTCTGGGCGCCGATGGGGACGATGAGCGCGAGGCCGAGGGCGAGTCCGGCGAGGTAGGCGGCGGTCATCGGGGCGCGGGGGCGGTTGCGGGCATCGGACGAGTTTAGCGAAGCCGAGAAATTATGCAATCGGTTGCCCTCCTCGTATTGACAGGATGAAAGCGCATTCCCTACAGTCGATCCATCACTTAGATCGACACATTTGCATGCCTTGTGATTTGAGTGACCTCATGCGACAACGATGTTGTGAAGGGACACGACATGACTCCTCGAAGAAGGATCAGGACGGCGCTCGTCGCCGGACTGACCGGCGCGGTGGCCTTGACGGCCACGCTCGTCGGCATGAACATCGCGTCGGCGGCACCGGTCCGCTACGAGGTGGAGACCTCGCCCGCGACCTGCCAGGGCACCATCGACTCGAACCACGCCGGGTACTCCGGCAGCGGGTTCTGCAACTCCACCAACGCGACCGGCGCCGCCGCGCAGTGGACCGTGAACGCGGCCACCGCGGGCACCGCCACCCTTGGCATCCGGTACGCCAACGGCGGCACCGCCGACCGCCCGGCCGACATCACCGTCAACGGCACCGTGGCCGCCTCCGCCAGCTCCTTCCCGGTGGGCAGCTGGACCGGCTGGACCACCAAGACCGTCACGGTCCCGGTCAGCGCCGGGAGCAACACCATCCGCCTCGCCGCGACCACCGCGAACGGCCTGGCGAACATCGACTACCTCGACTTCGAGGTCACCTCCACCAACCCGCCGACCACGACGCCGCCGCCGAGCGGCACCGCGATCTACGTGGCCCCCGGCGGAACCGACAGCGCCGCGGGCACCATCACCGCCCCGACCACGCTGACGTCGGCCATCAGCCGCGTCGCCGCGGGCGGGACGATCTACATGCGCGGCGGCACCTACAACTACTCCGCGACCGTGGTGATCCCCGAGACGAAGGACGGGACGTCGAGTTCGCGGATCGTGCTCGCCAACTACGGCAGCGAGGTCCCGGTCCTGAACTTCTCGGCGCAGGCCGAGGCGTCCGCGAACCGCGGCCTGGCGCTGTACGCCGACTACTGGCACGTCAAGGGCCTCATCGTGGAGCGCGCCGGCGACAACGGCATCTTCATCTCCGGTTCGAGCAACATCATCGAGCGGACCATCACCCGCTACAACCGCGACTCCGGGCTCCAGCTCTCGCGCCAGACCTCGACGAGCACGACCGCGTCATGGCCGAAGAACAACCTCATCATCAGCGCCGAGTCGCACGACAACGCCGACGCCGACGGCGAGGACGCGGACGGCTTCGCCGCGAAGCTGACCGTGGGCGCGGGCAACGTGTTCCGGTACGCGGTGGCGCACAACAACGCCGACGACGGCTGGGACCTGTACACGTACGCCGACTACGACCCGATCGGGACCGTGACCATCGAGGACTCGCTCTCCTACGAGAATGGGACCCTCTCCAACGGGACGGTGTTCAGCAACGGCGACCGCAACGGGTACAAGCTCGGCGGCGAGGACGTGCCGATCAACCACGTCGTGCGCCGCTCGATCGCCTTCGACAACGGCCAGCACGGCTTCACGTACAACTCCAACCCCGGCTCGATCACGGTGGCGAACAACCTGTCGATCGACAGCGTCGAGCGCAACTTCCAGTTCAGCGCCGGGTCGCACGTGTTCACGAACAACACCTCGTGCCGCTTCAACGTCTCGGGCGACAACGACCAGACCGTCGGCAGCACCAACACCGGCAACCAGTGGTGGACGGGTTCGAACGGCTCCCGCTGCGCGAACTACAGCGGCGCGCTGGGCTGGTCCTTCGCGAGCGACGGCCGGCTCGTGGTGACCCTGGGCGGGCGGACGGTGAGCCTGTAGCCCCCTGACCTGATTCCTTCCATCCGGGAGCGGCCCGTCCGATGAGGACGGGCCGCTCCTTTCCGTCCGGCTAGCGGATCGGGTTCCAGTTGTCGGAGCCGCGCAGGTAGTCGGCCATCTCGTAGTTGGCGGCCTCGCTCGCGGTCAGCTGGGGCCGGTTGGCGTTGACCGTGGCGCCGGGGCCGGTGTTCTGGTATTCGCGCAGGCGCGCGTCCTCCCAGGCCAGGCCCGACATGTCGGACCACGGCTCGGCGGTGCGGATGTGGGCGCCCATGGTGGTCTCGCGGTAGAGGACCTGGCCGCGGGCGGTGGTCGAGCCCCCGGCGGGCCAGGGGCGGCCCAGGTAGACGGAGTTGGCGGGGGCGTTGGAGGTCAGCGAGCAGCGGTTGAACAGCAGCCCGTACTGGTTGGTGATCTCGGTGCTCGGCGCGACGATGTAGCCGTTGTTGGTGGTGGAGCCGCGGGTGAGCGAGTGGATCCGGCACCCGTCGAACACGGCGGTGCCGCGGCCGAAGATGAAGTCGACGTCGCCCTCGACGTAGCAGTCGTGGTAGTACTGCCGCGATACCGTTGCGGCACTGGGCGAGTCGGTCAGGAGCGTGTCCTGGTTGCCGAGGAAGCGGACGTTGTCGAAGACCATCCGGTCGCCCTGGACCTTGACGGCGACGGCCTGGCTGTTGCCGTTGGCGGCCTCGTCGTAGGTGTTGGCGAAGGTGAGGTCCTCGGCGGTGAAGTTCGCGCCCTGGAGCAGGACGCTGGCGCTGCCGCTGGTCCCCCACGTGCCGCCGCTGCCGTTGTCGCATGCGGCGCAGCGGTTCTCGTGGATGACGACGTCGGCTGCGTTCCCGGTGGCGCCGATGAAGGTGATGCCGGTCTTGGAGGAGGGCACGGTGACCGCGCCCTTGTAGGTGCCGGCCTTGATGAGGATGGTCGAGCCGGAGGCGGCGGCGTTCACCGCGGCCTGGACCCCGGTGTAGTCGCCCGAGCCGTCGGCGGCCACCACGATGTCGGCCTCGATGCCGCCTTCGGCGGGGATGAGTTCCCACTGCTGGTTGGTCGCGCCGGTGGGCGTGTACTGGGAGATCCTGCCGCCGTTGGCCGTCGACCACTCCCACACGTCCAGGGCTTTGCCCGAGGCGCGGTTGACGATGGTCGCGTAGCCGCCCGATTCGGTGACGCGCCACTGCTGGTTCGTGGCGCCCGACCAGCCCCACTGCTGGACCTTCGCACCGTCGGCGGTCGAACCGGACGCCACGTCCAGGACCAGGCCAGAGAGCCGGTTCTCGATCCGGAAATAGCCGCCGCCGACGTCGACGAAACGGAACTGCTGGTCATACGAGCCGTTGCTCGACCACTGGACGAGCTCGGCACCGCTCGCGGTGGAGGCGGCGCGGATGCCGAGCACGAGGCCGGAGTGGCGGGATTCGAGGTTGTACCAGGTGCCGGTCTCGACGGCCTGGGCTCCGGTGGCGGTGACGAAGGCGGTGGTGGCGGCCACGACGGCGCCGATGAGGAACGCGAGGGCCGCCGCGAGGCGGCGTCGTGGGCGCACTGAAGCAATCGATGTCATATCGACTCCAAGAAGACGCGCCCGGTCGCTGAGCATGCCGGGAAGTAGTTCCTCAGCAATCCAGGCATTTACAGTTGTCGATGCTGATTGTAGGGCAAGCGGTCTCAGAACACCACCGCCCGGGACCGTGCAGTCCCGGGCGGCGCGCGGTTCAGCCGTTGTTGGTGCGGCCGACGTAGACGTTCTGGGCGCGGTAGAGCGTGTCGCCGGTCGGGCCGGAAGCGCCCGAGGAGCCCTCCATCTGGAGGTTGACGATGATGTTCATGGCCTTGCCGACGAAGTTCGAGCCGGTGTGCGCGGCCTTCCAGGTCCCGTCGAGGTAGTAGTGGATCTGGACGTCGGTCGCGCTGGTCTTGGTCATCCAGATGCGGTACTCGTGCCAGCTGCCGGGCGAGGAGACGGCGACGAGCGTGTTGTCCCAGGCGCCATCGTAGGTGTTGAACCAGTTCCGGTTGTCGCCCTTGAACTCCAGGATGTCGCTCTCGGGCGGCCAGGAGTTCGCGCCGGTGATCCAGAACGCCGGCCACGTCCCGGGCGCCGAGGGCGCCTGGAACCGGCCGCGGATCTCCCAGTTCGGGTAGGTGTCGTTGACGAGGACCTGGCGCTTGGCGTGGATCGCGGCCGAGTGGTAGCGGATCGGCAGGTAGGGGTCCTTGCTGGAGTTGCCCTCGTTCCAGGTGATGCGGGTGGCCTTGATGTTGAGGACGCCGCTGGGCGAGAGCCACAGGTGGTTGGCGTCGCTGGAGCTCGCGTACATGCGGGCGGTGCCGTTGTGGTCGGACCCCCACGGGTACAGGTAGTTCCACGAGGCTTCGAGGGCCGCGCGGCTGGCGAAGGAGCCGTCGATGAGGGTCTCCCAGGCCGCGGCGCCGATGTGCTCGGCCGCTTGGTCGGCGGCCCGTGCCGGGTCGGTCGGGCCGAGGAGGGGCGCGGCGGCGGCCGCGGCCGCCGCCGCCGCG
>NZ_QFRW01000287.1 GCF_003265355.1 Glycomyces dulcitolivorans
GGCGCGGGGTCCCGCGCCGCCCGCCCGGAAAGCGGCTTACTGGGTGAGGATGTCCTCGGAGGCGTCGGCGGCCTCGGTGAACACGTCCGCGTCGCGCTCACCGGTGAAGTAGGCCTCGAACATCGGCTGGAGCGTGTCGACCAGCTCCTGGCCGTGGACCGTGGGCGGCGCCGGGTACGGCACGCCGTCCTCCATCGCCTGGACGAAGCTCGACAGGTCCACGCCCTGCTCGGCCTGGGCCTCGACGGTGGCCTGGAGCGCCTCGGGGATCGAGGGCAGGAAGGTCCCCTCCACGCCCGCGGCGGTCTGGCATTCGACGGTGCCCATCCAGGAGATCCAGTCCCAGGTCTCGTCCGGGTGCTGCGAGCCGGTGTAGACGGTGTTGGCGTTGGAGTTCGAGATGAACCCGCGGCCCTCGGGGCCCTCGACGGTGGGCGCGATGCCGACGGGGACGTCGGGGATCTGCGAGACCGTGGCCGCGTCCCAGGTGCCGCCCTGGATCATCGCGACGGTGCCCGAGCCGATCTGCTCGGCGCCGGAGACGGTGAACTCGCCGAAGGACGGGCTCAGGCCCCGGTCGGCCAGGCCCCGGATGTAGTCGAGGGTCGGCGCGAAGACCGGGTCGTCGAACGGCAGGCGGGTCGGCCAGGCGACCTCGTCCCCGCCCAGGCGCCACCCGAGGGTGGACACGAACGGGTTCCAGGAGGTCTGGCCGTTGAAGTCGCCCGCGGCGAGCGAGCCGATGCCGTAGACGGCGACGTTCTCGGGGTCGAAGCCGGGCTCGTCGCCGCGGACCCCGTTCTCGTCCACGGTGAGGCGCGCGACCACGTCGTCGAAGGTGCCGCCGTCCTCGGGGTTCCAGGTCATGGTCTGGACGTCCTCGGCCGTCAGCCCGGCCTCCTCCACCTTGGCCTCGTTGAAGTAGACGGCGGCGCCGGCCCAGTCGAGCGGGATGCCGTACTGCTGCCCGTCGGTGTACTGCCAGGAGTCGACGCCGACGGAGTGGACGGACAGGTCGTAGCCGGACTCGTCGATGTAGTCGTCGAGGGGCATGATCTGGCCCTGCCCGGCGTACTCGCCGAGCAGCGGCACCGAGAGCTGGAACGCGTCGGGCGCGGTTCCCGCCACGAACCCGGCCGTGAGCTTGGTGAAGTAGTCGTCCACGGAGTACTGGGAGATCTCGATCTTCACGTCGGGGTGCGCGTCCTCGAAACCGGGCAGGCACGCCTGGTAGGAGGCGGCCTGCTTCTCGTCCCAGGTCCACCAGTTGACGGTCACGGTCCCGTCGTCGGACTCCCCCGACGAGCAGGCGGCGAGCCCGGCCGCCAGGGCGGTCGCGGCCGCAGCGGCGATGATGCGTTGCGTTCTCATTGGTTCCTCAATTCGATACCGGGGACGGCGTCGTCCCCGGAAGGGGTTGCGGGGACGAGTTCGACGCGCGCGTTCGCGGGGAGCCGGACCGTTTGGCGCGCATCGGGTGTGCGGACCTCCACGACGCGGTCGGAGCCGGTCGTGTCGTGCAGGGCCGCGGAGGTCAGCCGCCCGCCGGACCAGGACGCGTCGACGGTGATGCCGCCGCGCGCCCGCAGGCCGGTGAACGAGCCGGTGGCCCACGCTTCGGGAAGCGCGGGAAGGAGGTCGACGGTGCCGGGGCGGCTCTGGAGGAGCATCTCGGCGATCGCGGCGGTGAAGCCGAGGTTCCCGTCGATCTGGAAGGGCGGGTGGGTGCTGAAGAGGTTCGGCAGCAGGCCGCCCCATTCGGAGCCGTCGACCGGGCCGTGCCGGAGCGCGTCGCCGCTGAACGGCGTGAGCGCTTCGCGCAGCAGGTCGGCGGCGGTCTCGCCGTCGCGCAGGCGGGCGCGCATGGCGATCTTCCAGGCCCAGGACCAGCCCATGGCCCCGGGGCCGCGGGCGTCGAGGAAGCGGCGGGCCGCCTCGGCGAGGTCCGGAGTGGTCTCGGGGGTGATCAGGTCGAGCGGGTGGAGGCCGACCAGGGGCGAGAGGTGGCGGTGGGACGGCTCGGAGTCGGGGACGTCGGCGGACCATTCGCGCAGGCGTCCGTCGGCGCCGACCTCGACGGGGGCGAGGCGCCCCAGCGCGTGCTCGATCTCGCCGCGGAGCGGGTCGGGGCCGAGCGCGTCGATGGCGTGGAGCGAGCGCTCGAACAGGGACCGGATGAGGAACAGGTCCATCGAGGCGGTCAGGCCGATCGACGCGGGCGGGAGCCCGGGGCGGGCGTAGTGGTTCTCCGGGGAGGTGGACGGCGAGGTGACCAGGGCCCCTTCGGCATCGGCATCGGCGACGAGCCAGTCGAGGCAGAACTCGGCCGCGCCGCGCAGCAGCGGCCAGATCCGCTCGCGCAGCAGGGCGGTGTCGCCGGAGTACTCGTAGCGGTCCCACAGGCTGTGGCACAGCCAGACGCCGCCCATCCACCAGGTCGCCCAGCTCGGGGCGCCGTGCCCGTTGCCGACCGGCAGGGCCCAGCCCCACAGGTCGCTGTTGTGGTGGGCGACCCAGCCGCGGGCGCCGTACAGCTCGCGGGCGGCGGGAGCGCCGTTGCGGGCGATGCGCTCGACGAGGGCGATGAGCGGCTCGAACGGGTCGTCGAGGCCGAGTGCCGGTGCGGCCCAGTAGTTCATCTCGGTGTTGATGTTGATCGTGTAGTTCGAGGACCACGGCGGCCTGGTCTCGTGGTTCCAGATGCCCTGGAGGTTCGCGGCGGAGCCGCCCTCGCGGGAGGCGGAGGCGAGGAGGTAGCGGCCCCATTCTGCGGCGGCGGTGGCCTTGAGGGCCTCGTCGTCGCCGTTCAGGAGGTCGCGGTCGACGTCCCAGACGCCTTCGCGGCGGCCGCCGATCGCGAAGCGGGCCTTGGTGAGTGAGGCCCGGTCGGCGGTGTGGACGCCGAGCGGGTCGGTCGAGGCGAGGGCGTCGAGGGCGCGGCGCCGGGCCCGGTCGCGGACGGCGGCGCGGTCGACCGCGTCCCAGTCGCCGCCTGCCAGCCAGACCTCGGCGCGGGAGGCGGTGGATAGGGCGATGAGGACGCGGGTGGCGCCGCGGACGGCGGTCTCGGTGCGCTCGCCGTCGGTGTCGAAGGCTAGGGCGACGGCCGCGTAGCCGCCGTCGGGGCCGTGCCGGTGGGCGGGCTCGCCGGGTTCGTGGAGCGGCGCGCCGTCGTAGGGGACGTCCACTTCGACCGAGAGGACCCCTTGGGCCGCATGGCAGGTGACGCGCAGCGGCGTGGTGAGGGCCAGGTCGAGGTCGATGACGGGCTCCTCGGCACGGATCTCGACGAACAGGGCGTTCGCGGGCCGGGAGGTCCAGGAGCGGCGGACCGCGGTCGCGTCGCCGATGCGCAGGCGCTCTTCGAGGACGGCCCGGTCGAGGTCGAGGACCCGCGCGGGGGTCTCGGCGGCGGCGCCCGCGAGGGTCGTGTGGAGGTCGGCGAGGGGCAGGAACTCCTGCGTGTAGCGGCCCTCGAAGGTGAGCAGGAGCTTCTCGGCCCGGTCGAGGTCCCCGGCGGCGAGGGCCTCGCGGATCTCGGCGAGGCGCTCGGGCCCGGCGCCGTCCTTGCGGAGGCGGTCGAGTTCGCGGGCGGGCCCGTCGGGGAAGCCGGACCAGACGGTGGCGTCGTTGACCTGGTAGCGGGCCTCGGGCCCGCCGAAGGCCATGGCGCCGATGCGGCCGTTGCCGAGCGGCACGGCCTCTTCCCAGGTGGAGGCCGGTGCGGCCCAGGCGAATCGGATGGTGTCGGTCATTTGAGCCCCGTGAAGCCGATGGAGTTGACGATGCGGCGGCCGAAGACCATGAACAGCAGGAGCATCGGGAGGGCGGCGACGAGGGTCGCGGCCATGAGCCCGGCCCAGTCGGGCTGGGACTGCGGCGAGGACTGCTTGAACACCGCGAGCGCGAGCGTCAGGGGCTGCACGGACTCGTCGGTGGTGACCAGCAGCGGCCAGAAGTAGTCGTTCCACATGCCGATGAAGCCGAGGATGGACAGGGTGGTGATGGGGCCGCTGGTCATCGGGACGGTGATGCCGAAGAGGATGCGCATGCGCCCGGCCCCGTCGATGAGGGCGGCCTCCTCGGTCTCGGCGGAGAGGCCGAGCATGAACTGGCGCAGGAAGAAGATGTTGAACGCCGAGAACAGTCCATAGGGGAGGATCATTCCCGCGAAGGTGTTGAGCAGGCCGAGGTCGCGCACGAGCACGAAGTTCGGCAGGAGCGTGAGGATGCCGGGGACCATGAGCGCGGCGAGGAACAGCCCGAACACGAAGTCGCGTCCGCGCCAGTGGAGCCGGGCGAAGGCGTAGGCGGCCAGGAGCGAGAAGAGAACGACGAGGAAGGTCGAGGCGGTCGCGTAGACGATCGAGTTGACGAGGTAGCGGCCCAGGTCGAGGGTGGCGCCGGAGCCGCCTTCGGCGAGGGACTCCTCGGCGGTGGCGAGGCCGAGCACGCGTTTGAAGGGGCCCCAGGTGAAGTCGACCGGGAGCAGCGAGGACGGGTTGCCGAGGAGGGCGTAGTTGTCCGACAGGGCGGTGCGCAGGATCCAGTAGAACGGGAAGACCGTCACCAGGACGATGACCGCGAGGTAGATCCAGGCGAGGACGCGGCCGGGGCTGAGTCGGCGGGTGCGCATCAGGCTTGCTCCGATTCGTTGGCGCGCAGCAGTCGCATTTGGAGGAAGGTGATCGCGATGAGGATCGCGAAGAGCGCCAGCGACATGGCCGACGCGTAGCCGAAGTCGAACTGGCCGAACGCCTTCGAGTAGATGTACATCTGGAGCACGTTGGAGGCGTTGGCCGGGCCGCCCTTGGTGGTGACCGAGACCAGGTCGAAGACCTGGAAGGCGCCGATCACGTTGAGCACCAGGACGAGCGCGAGGATCGGCCGCAGGAGCGGCAGCGTGAGGGAGAAGAACATCCGGGTCTCGCCGGCGCCGTCGATGCGCCCGGCCTCGTAGACCTGCGGCGGGATGGTCTGGAGCCCGGCGAACAGGATGATCGCGGTGTAGCCGAGGTTCTTCCACACGTGGATGAACGCGATCGAGGGGATCGCCCACTCGCGCGAGGTGAGGAACTGGACGCCGTCGCCGCCGAAGGCGTGGACGGCGGCGTTGACGATGCCCAGCTGGGGGTCGAGCATCCAGGACCAGACCGTCGCGGCCACGACGCCGGAGATCAGGAACGGCAGGATGATCAGGCCGCGGATCACCGTCGAGGACGTGAGCCGGTGGAGGACCGCGGCGGTGGTGACGGCGGCGATCACGGTGAGCCCGACGGCCACGACGACGAAGTAGACGGTGACGCGCAGCGAGTTCCAGAAGACCGGGTCCCCCGCGAGCTCCTGGAAGTTCGCGATCCCGATCCACTTCGGCGGGGTGAGGACGCGGAACTCGGTGAAGCTCAGGTAGACGCCGCGGAGCGTCGGGTAGACGGCGAAGACGAGGAAGCCGATCAGGGCGGGCGCGATGAGGAGCCACGCGAGGGGGCCGTCGCCGCGGTGGGAGGGCGACGCGGGGCGGCGCCGCGGCGCGGCCGGCCCGGTCGGGAGGTCCCGGGCGGGAGCCGGCCCGGTGTTCAAGAGCGTCATCGATCTTTCCTGTTCCGGGGCTGACCCCCTGGTCAGCCGCCTGTTCTGCGGGTTCCTGACGGTGCCGTTCCGCGACCCGCTCTTGCGCCGCCAGCGTAGACATGATTAATTAACGATGTCAAGTAATTGATCCCGATGGATAGCGAGGAACCGAGATGGGCCACGGCGAGGACGCCGTCTTCACACTCAGGGCCGCGGGCGCCGCGCTCGTGCTCGACGCGGCCGGGCCGGTCCCGCAGGTCCTGCACTGGGGCGCCGACATCGGTGCGGCGCAGGGCCTGCGCGAGACGGCCGCGGCGGCGCTGCTCAACAACGCCCCTGACGAGCCCAGGCGGCTGACCGTGTGGCCGACCGAGCGCGACGGCTGGTCCGGCACGCCGGGTCAAAGCGGCAACGCCGCCGGGACCGCGACCACCCCGCGTCCCGAACTCGTCGAGGTCCAGGCCGTGCCGGGCCGGGACGGCGGCGGGCGGATCGCCCTGCGGTTCGCCGACCGCGTGTCGGCCCTGCGCGGCGACATGGTGTTCGCCATGGACGAGTTCGGGGTCCTCACCGTCGACCAGTCGGTGACCAGGGACCTCTCACTCGCACCGGACGCCGCTGAGATGTACACACTGGATGGCCTGCGGGCGCTCCTGCCGGTCCCCGACCGGGCCGGTGAGCTGCTCGACTTCACCGGCAAGTGGTGCCGCGAAAAGGCGCCGCAGCGCGGCCCGCTGCGATTCGGCACGCACGCCAGGCGGGCCCACCGCGGCAAGCCCGGACACGACACGCCGTTCCTGATGGCGCTGGGCACCAGCGGGTTCGGCTTCGGCCACGGCGAACTGTGGACGGTGCACCTGGCGTGGAGCGGCGAGAGCGAGTACCTCGCCGAGCGCCTCCCCGAGAGCCCGGGCCCCTTCGCGGCCGTCCTCGGCGCCGGCGAGCTGCTGCACTCGGGCGAGATGCGCCTCGCCGACGGCGAGCGGTACGACGCCCCGACAGCGGTGTTCACCTGGTCCGGCGAGGGCCTCGACGGGATCGCCGACCGGCTCCACCGGCGCCTGCGCGCCCGCCCCTCGCACCCCGCGAAGCCGCGCCCGCTGGTGCTCAACACCTGGGAGGCCGTCTACTTCGACCACGACATGGACCGCCTCACCGGGCTCGTCGCCCGCGCCGCGAAGATCGGGGTCGAGCGGATCGTCCTGGACGACGGCTGGTTCCGCGGCCGCCGCGGCGACCACGCCGGGCTCGGCGACTGGTACGTCGACGAGGACGTGTGGCCCGAGGGCCTGCGGCCCCTGGTCGACCTGGTCCGGTCCCACGGCATGGAGTTCGGGCTGTGGTTCGAGCCCGAGATGATCAACCTCGACTCCGATCTCGCACGCGCCCATCCGGACTGGGTCCTCGGCCCCGCGCAGGGCCTCGGCCCGGCCTCGCGCCGCCAGTACGTGCTCGACCTCGCCCGGCCCGAGGCGTACGCCCATGTGCGGGACCGGATCAGCGCCCTGGTCGGCGAACACGCGATCGACTACCTCAAGTGGGACCACAACCGGGACCTGCTGGAGGCCGTGAGCCGCCGCGCCGGCGCCGAGCGCCCGAGCGTGCGCGCCCAGACCCTCGCGCTCTACCGGCTCCTCGACGAGCTGCGCGAACGCCACCCGGGCCTGGAGATCGAGACGTGCTCGGGCGGCGGCGGCCGCATCGACCTGGGCATCCTCGACCGCACCGACCGGCTGTGGGCCTCGGACTGCAACGACCCCGTCGAGCGCGCGCAGATCGAGCGGTGGACGCGGATGCTGGTCCCGCCCGAGCTCATCGGCTCCCACCTCGGCGCCGCGCGCTCGCACACCACCTCCCGGACCACCGACCTCGCGTACCGCCTCGCGACCTCACTGACGGCGCACGCGGGCATCGAGCTGGACCTCCAGACCGCCTCGGACGAGGAGCTGGGGGCGATCCGGGCCTGGGCCGACCTGTACCGCGAACTGCGCGGACTGATCCATTCTGGACGGGTCGTCAACGCCGACCTCGCCGACGAGGCGACCCAGCTCAGCGGCATCACCGCCCAGGACGGGTCACGGGCGCTCTACACGTGGGCCCGCACCGCCACTTCGCCTGCGGGCCAGTCCGGGCGGGTGCGCCTGCCCGGCCTCGACCCCGCGGCCCGCTACCGGGTCCGCATCCGCGGCGAACTCGGTCCGGCGAGCCGCCACCAGGGCCAGGACCCCGCGTGGGTCACCGCCGCATCCGACACCGGGATCGACCTCGACGGCGGCGTGCTCGCCGTCGCGGGCGTCCCGCTCCCCACCTTGAACCCCCAGCAGGCCATGATCATCGACCTCAGGAGACTGCCGTGACCAAGCCCCTCATCGTCTTCGCCGGCGACAGCATCACCGACTGCGAGCGCCGCACCGACCCCGAGGGCCTGGGCGACGGCTACGTCCGCGTCCTCGCGCCCCTCCTCGAAGCCGAGGGCTTCCGCGTCCTCAACCGCGGCGTCTCCGGCGACAGCGCGAACGACATGCTCCGCCGCTGGGACGCCGACGTCGTCGCCGAAGCACCCGACATCGTGAGCGTCCTCGTGGGCATCAACGAGGTGTGGCGGCCGCACAACGGCGGCGTCCACACCCCCACGGGCGACTACGAGGCCGACTGCCGGAGGCTGCTGGAACGGCTTCCCAAGGCGCGCTTCGTGTTCATCGAGCCGTTCCTGCTGCCCGCCGACGCGGGCCAGGAGACCTGGCGCGGCGACCTGGAGGACAAGATCGCGGTCGTGCGCCGCCTCGGCGCCGAGCGCGGCGCGCCCGTCCTGCCCGCCGACGCCGCCCTGAACGCCCTCGGCGACGCCCCCGCGCTCGCCCCGGACGGCGTGCACCCCAACGCGAACGGCCACACCGCCCTCGCGAACCTGTGGCTCGCCGAGACCGCCGCACTGCGGAAGGACTTCGCACGATGAGCGACCGCATCGCGGCCGCCGAGGCGTGGCTGTGCGAACTGCCCGTCGAGCGCCCCCGCACCGACGCAATGCAGTCGTTCCGGGCGCAGGAGACCGTGTTCGTGGAGCTCACCTGCGAATCCGGGGCCAAGGGCCTGGGCTACGCGTACACGATCGGCACCGGCGGGCCCGCCGTCCTGAGCCTGCTGCGCGCCACCGTGCTCCCGGCCGTGACCGGCCTCGACGCGACCCGCCCCGAAGCGGTCTTCGAGGCGATGACCGCGTCCACGCGCGCCACCATGGTCGGCGCGATCACCTCGCTCGCGTTCGCCGCGGTCGACACCGCCGTGTGGGACGCCGAGGGGCACCGCACCGGCCGGTCGCTGTGGCGCATGGCCGGGGGCGCCCAGGAGTCGGTGCCCGCCTACGACACCGAAGGCGGCTGGCTGCACCTGGACACCGAGGAGCTGGTGGAGGGCGCGCTGGCGGCGCGGGACGCCGGGTTCGCGGGCGTCAAGCTCAAGGTCGGCAGGCCGAGCGCGGTCGAGGACGCCGAGCGGATCGGCGCCGTGCGCGAGGCGGTCGGCGACGGCTTCGCGATCATGCTCGACGCGAACCAGTGCTTCACCCTCGGCGAGGCGGTGCGGCGCGCGGACGCGTTCGCGCCCTTCGGCATCGAATGGTTCGAGGAGCCGTTGCCGGCCGACGACCCGCTGGCGCACCGGCAGCTGGCGGCCTCGACGCCGATCCCGATCGCGGTCGGCGAGAGCCTGTACTCGATCCGGCAGTTCCAGACCTACGCGCGGCTCGGCGCCGCCGCGGTCCTCCAGCCCGACGCCGCGCGCGTCGGCGGCGTCACGCCCTGGCTGAAGATCGCGCACCTCGCCGAGGCCCACTCGCTGCCGGTCGCCCCGCACTTCCTGATGGAGCTGCACGTCTCGCTCGCCACTGCCGTCCCCAATGGACGATACGTCGAGCACATCCCCCAGCTGCGCGCCGTCGCCGCCGACACCGTTCGGCTGCAAGGCGGCCACCTGCACGCCCCCGACGCGCCCGGCCTCGGCATCGCCTGGGACCGCGGCGCGATCGAGCGGCTCCGGCTCGCCTGACGGCCGGAGCGGTCAAAGAGGACCGAGACCCCCGAGAGGAACCCATGCAACCGAAACCACCCTTCCGACGGCGGCTCTGGGGCGCGGTGGCGGCGACCGCCGCGGCCTCGCTCGCGCTCGTCGCCAACCCGGTCGCACCGGCGGCGGCCCAGACCGACGACCCCGCGACCGCCGAGACCCTCGGCGAGCGCCCGTACATGGGCTGGAGCTCCTACTCCATGCAGGTCTACTCCGACAACGGCCAGTGGATCACCGGCGAGCGGCTCATCGCCCAGTCCGACGCGATGCACGATCAGCTCCAGGAGTACGGCTACGAGTACATCAACGTCGACGCGGCCTGGAACGGCGGCGTCGACGAGTACGGGCGGCCCGTCCCGAGCGCGACGCTGTACCCCGACGGCCTTCAGGCCGTCATCGACCACGTCCACGGCAACGGCCAGAAGTTCGGCCTCTACTTCATCCCCGGTCTCGGCCCCGACGTCTACGAGGCCGACCTGCCGATCTACGGCGCGCCCGGCTGCTCGACCGGCGACATCGCCGCGCAGCCGCTCCAGGACGCCGACTACTGGGGCATCGGCTACAAGATCGACTTCGCGAACCCGTGCTCGCAGAAGTACATCGACTCCATCGTGGACCTGATCGCGTCCTGGGGCGTCGACTTCGTCAAGTTCGACTCGGTGACCCCCGGCTCGGGCGTCTCCGACCTGTCCCTGGACGCGCGCGACGACGTGGCGGCCTGGTCGTCCGCCCTTGAGCGCCATGGGATCTGGATGGAGCTGTCCTGGGCCCTGGACATCGGGTACGCCGACCTGTGGGCCGAGCACGCCCAGGGCTGGCGGGTCGACTGGGACGTCGAGTGCTACTGCCCCGGCGAGGCGCTCACCCAGTGGGCGAACGTCGAGCGGCTGTTCCCGCGCGTCGAGGACTGGTGGCGCCTCACCGGCCCCGAGCGCGGCTGGATGGACCTCGACTCCCTCAACGTCGGCAACGGCGAGATGGACGGCCTGACCAGGGACGAGCGGCGCACCGCGATGACCCTGTGGGCGATCGCGGGCTCCCCCATGTACCTCGGCGACGACATGACGGACCTCGACGACTTCGGGATCGAGCTGCTCACCAACGAGGAGGTCATCGCCGTCCAGCAGTCCGGCGTCCCGGCCCGCCCGGTCTCGACCGCGACCGACCGCCAGACCTGGTACGCCCAGAACCCCGACGGCACGGTCACCGTGGCGCTGTTCAACCTGGGCCGCACCGAGGCCGACATGGCGCTGGACCTGTCCGCGATGGGTCTGGGCGGCGAGTGGAGGGTCCGCGACCTGTGGGCCGGCGAGAACGAGGGGAGGTTCGAGGACGACGAGTTCACCGCCGAGAACGTCCCGATCAACGGCACGCGCCTGTTCGAGCTGACGCCGAAGGACGATGCGGCGGTCACCCTCAACGACGACGCGCAGCGCGTCGGCTACGAGGGCGACTGGGTCCGCAACGGCGGCGACGAGGTCGCGGCCACGGTCCAGCCGCTGCGGCTCGGCGTGGGCGACTCGTCCACCGGCGAGGTCCCGGTCCCGCCGGAGGGCGCGGGCACCGTCGTCCTCAACGACGACGCCGAGGGGATCTCCTACTCGGGCACGTGGAACGGGTCTTCGGGCCGCGGCTTCGGCGACTACGAGGACGACGTCCACTGGACCGAGACCGACGGCGACGCCGTCGAGTACACCTTCGTCGGCACCGGGATCGACTACGTGACCGAGACCGATCCGTCCCAGGGTGAGGTCGACGTCTACATCGACGGCGAGTTCGCCGAGACGGTGGACGCGCACGCCGACTCCCGCAGCGCGCAGCAGGTCCTGTACTCGGTGCGCGACCTGCCCGCGGGCGAGCACACGATCCGCCTGGAGAAGCAGGGCGGCCGGTTCATGCTGGTCGACCGCTTCGACGTGGTCCTGGAGTCCCTGATCGACCCGGCCTCGGCCGCGGTGGACAAGGCCCTGGGCGCCGACGCCGACGTCGCGGTCGAGCTGCTGCGCGACGGCGGGGAGCTGGCCGGGATCACCCACGGCGGGGAGGCCCTGGAGTCCGGCGCCGACTACACGGTCGACGGCACCACCGTGGTCCTCCAGTCGGCGTTCCTGCTGTCCCTGCCGAACGGCGAGACGAGCCTGGACTTCGCGTTCCGCGGCGACCACCTGGACGACGTCCACTCCGCGGCCGCGGAGGGGGCGGCCGTGGAGCTCGCCTTCGAGGGCACGGGGGTCGCGTGGACCGGGCCGCTCGCCCCCGACCAGGGCGAGGTCGCGGTCTACATCGACGGCGACCTGGTCGCGACCGTGGACACCTCCGCGGACGCCCGCCTGACCGGCCGGGAGCTGTTCGCCGTGGACGGGCTCGACGACGGCGCGCACGTGTTCCGGGCCGTCAAGGTCTCCGGGGACGTCATGCGGACCGACGCGATCACCTACATGGCGGACTAGGAACCGCACGGTCGCGGCCCGGGCCCTCGGGTGCCCGGGCCGCTTTCGCGTCTCATTCGGACAGTCTGAGGTGGATGCGCATCGTGGTGCCGCCGGGGCCGGTGTGCATGCGCAGCAGGTCGACGGCGTGGTTGACGAGCAGCAGGCCGCCGCCGTCGGAGTAGTCGTCGACGGAGCGGCGGCCGGCGAGCGGGTCGGTGATGCGCCCGGCGTCGCGGACCTCGCACACGAGGTGGTCGCCGTCGGTCCAGATGCGCAGCAGCCCGGTGCCGCCGCCGTGGACGACGCTGTTGAGGACCAGTTCGGTCACGGCGATCTCCAGGTCGATGAGCCGGTGCGCCGAGAGTCCCGCGTTGCGGCCGTATGAGGTCGCGAACCAGCGGGCGTTGTCGACGGAGTCGCGGTCGACGCCGCGCTCGACGGCGTGGCGCGGCGGGGCCGGGAGCGGGCGGTTGTAGCCGTCGATGATCCGCACGGGGTCGTAGTGCGGGCTCTCGCGGGTCCCCTTGCCGTCGATGAGGACCGGGTGGGTGGCGCGGGAGTCGGCGATCGCGCGGGCGTCGAGGCCGTCGAGGTCGTAGGGGCACAGGACGGCGGCGTCGCGTCCGGCGAAGGCGAGGTTGATGAGGGCCTCGTGCTGGGCGCAGGCGGGGTACTCGATCTCGGTGCGGGAGGCCCAGATCGGCTCGCCGACGATGCTGACGCGGCGGCCGGGGTGGCGGTCGGCGAAGTCGCGGAGCACGCCGGGGATGATGCGGCCGGGGTTGGCGCCCTCGACGGCCATGTCGAGCATGAGGACGCGGTCGGCGGCGGCGCCGAGGGCGCCGCGCAGGAGGTCGAGGTTCGGCGCGGGCACGGCGACGGCGACGGGTTCGCCCGCGGCGAGCGCGTTCTCGATGAAGGGGACCGTGCCGTCGAGGTATTCGGCGGGGCCGGCGTAGTGCAGTGCGGGGTGGCGGAACGGCTCCCCGGCGGCACGTCCGGCAACTTCCGTCATCCCTCGCCTCCCTCGCCGAATCGAGGAACTGCCGCAACGGTTTTCAGGGCTTCTACAAGAATGATTGCTGAAATCCCACAGCGATTCCGTGACTCGCGTTCAATGGTGCCACAGAGTGATTACGGAAAATCATTGCGACCCAATCGAAATTGACATGTGAAATATGTCACTAACAGGTTTATATAAAGAGTTACTCCACGGTAGGTGACATTGCCACCTGCTGCTCTTATGCTGAGTGCTAAGGCGTTCCGACGGCACCCCGGCCTCGGAACCAGTGGAGCAAATAGACGGACAACCCGCACTGATCATCGGGGCCACGGCCCCGAGAACGATACGGGAGGACGGCGAACTCATGACCGCGACACGACAAGCGCAGCGCAGGACCAAATCCGACGACTACGGCCACCTGGAGCCGCTGTTCGGCGAACTCGACCGGCTCGAAGCGGACGACCCGCGCCGGTCGGAGGTCAGGGACCGGCTCGTCACCGGCTACCTGCCGCTCGCCGAGCACATCGCGAGGCGCTACTCCGGCAAGGGGATCGCCAAGGACGACCTGGTGCAGGTCGCCTCGGTCGGGCTCATCCACGCGGTGGACCGGTTCGACCCGGGCAAGGGCTCGGACTTCCTCTCCTTCGCCGTCCCCACGGTGATGGGCGAGGTCCGGCGCCACTTCCGCGACACCACCTGGCCGATGCGCGTCCCGCGCCGGCTCCAGGAGCTGCGCCTCTCGCTCAACAGCGCCGGCGCCGAGCTGTCGCAGGAGCTCGGCCGCCCCCCGACCGAGGCCGAGCTGGCCGAGCACATCGGCGTCTCCGAGCGCGAGGTCCTCGAAGGACTCGAAGCGCGCCAGGCGTACCGGTCGGTCTCGCTCGACGAGTCGCCCTTCGAGGGCGACGGCCGGCTGCCACTGGCCGAGACCATGGGCGACGAGGACGCCTCGCTCGCGCTCGTGGAGAACCACGAGTCGCTCGCGCCGCTCATCCAGGAGCTGCCCGAGCGCGAGCGGAAGATCCTGGCGCTGCGGTACTTCGGCGACATGACGCAGACCCAGATCGCCGAGGAGGTCGGCATCTCGCAGATGCACGTGTCGCGGCTGCTGAGCCGGACCCTGAGCGGGCTCAGGGAGGAGCTCGCGGACTCAATGGACGCGTGAGGCCACCCTACGTATCGGTGGGCTTCGATGCTTGCACCACAGTGTCCGAAGCCATAGCATGAGGGCGGCCATATCCCTTCTGCCGTAAGGAGATCCATGCGCTTTCACCGAGTGAGCGGATCGACACGAACGGGCCGATACACGATGCTCGCCCTGGCCGGCACCTCCATGCTCGCGGTGGCCGCCCTGACCGTCCCGGCGTACGCCGACGGTCAGGACGCCGCCGCCGCGTTCCAGCTCGGCGTCACCCACGAGCGCTACAGCGCCGACTGGTGGGGCGACGAAGAGGCCGTGGCCGACGCCGAGGAGATCCTCAGCGGCGTCGGCCCCCTCCAGAACCAGCACCTCATGGGCTTCGGGGCCGAGAACCCCTGGCCGGTCCAGAACTCCAGCGCGCGGGAGTGGGGCAGCCTGGACGAGCGGATGACGCTCATCGAGGAGACCGACGGGACCCCCGTCCTCACCCTGTGCTGCGCGCCGGGGTGGATGACCCCCTCCGGCGAGGACTGGCCGCAGGCCTACGAGGCGCCGCTGCCGCAGTACTACGACGAGTACGCGCAGCTCGCCGCCGAGGCGGCCGCGCGGTACCCGCAGGTCGAGTACTTCCAGGTGTGGAACGAGTTCAAGGGCTTCTGGAACGACGACCTGAACCGGTGGGACCACGAGGGCTACACCGAGCTGTACAACCTGGTGTACGCCGCGGTCAAGGCGGTGCGCCCGGACGCACAGCTCGGCGGCCCGTACGTCTCGATCAACAGCTTCGACGACTGCACGCACGACTGCTCGGACCTCCAGGGCTCCTGGGGCACTGCCGATCAGCGCGACCTCGACGCCATGGAGTACTGGCTCGCGAACGCCGACGGCGCCGAGTTCTTCACCGTGGACGCCTGGTCGTCCACGAACGACGGCTACCACCCGGGCACGGCCGGGACCTACGAGAAGTTCCGCGACGTGACCGAGTGGATCACCGCGCGCACCGACCTGCCGGTGTGGTGGTCGGAGTTCTACGCGCCCGCCTCCTCGGCGGACGAGTCGAGCACGGTGGCGCTCATGCGCGCCGCGATCGAGGGCATGCGCGACGGCGGATCGGCGGTCGCGCTGCTGTGGGGACCCGAATGCCAGTCCGAGCTGCCGTGCATCTGGACGGACACCAGTGAGGCGGGCGGCGGCCAGGCGACTGAATACCTGCCGCTCGTGCAGGAGTTCTCAGGCCGTTAGCAAGGCGTGATCGGAAGCGGCCCTGCGCATCGCGCGGGGCCGCTCACTCGTCCCCGGCGACGGCCGCCGCGACGCCGTCGAGGAGCAGTTCCAGGCCGAAGTGGAAGTCGTTCTCGCCGGTGTCCTCGCCCGTGTCCTCCAGAAGCCCGCCGCCGAAGAGCGCGGCCGCGTCGGGGAAGCGCTCGGGATCGACGAGGCGGGCCATGGCGCGGCCGTACTCGCGCTCGGCGGCGGCCTGGTCCATGCCGGTGCCCTCGCGGCCGGCGGCGAGCGCCTGCGCGAGCTGCGCGGCGCTGGTGACGTAGCCGGAGACGATCATGAGCGCGCCGACCTTGGCGCCCCAGTCGAGGCCGGTCAGCCGCAGCGAGCGGAGCCCGGCGTCGAACCAGTCGATCCCGTTGGGGCCGCTGGGCGGGCCCGAGGGCGGGACCTGCGCGAGCCACGGGTGGGCTTCGAGGACGCGCAGCTGCTCGGTCGCCCACAGCCGCAGGCGCTCGCGCCACGGTCCGGTCCCGGCGAGGGAGTCGGGGACGGGTCCGTTCGCGGCGTCGCGCATGAGGTCGAGCAGCTCGTCCTTGGAGCCGACGTGGCGGTAGAGGGACATCTTGGTCACGCCGAGGGACTCGGCGACGCGCGGGAGGGTGACGGCCGCGAGGCCCTCGCGATCGGCCAGGGCGACCGCGGCGTCCACGACGCTCCCGACGTCGAGCCTGGCCGGGCGGCCGAGCTTCGAATCGAGTGGGATGCGCCACAGCCGCGCGAGTTCGAGCGGCACGCGGTCCTGGTCCATGGCCTGGCCGTCCTCCATTCCGTCCCGGCGGTGATGCCGGGACATCATTGCACACCCATATAGTGTCCCTCATATAGTATCCTCAAGACACTATCTCGATCCGCCGAACGAAGGAACGCCATGACCACCCCGACCGCCACCGCGCCGCACGTGCGGCCCGGCACCGCCCGCGGCCCCGTCCGCGCAAGCGAGCGCGCCCTCGCCCCCGACCTCGCCCGCGGCGCGATGCTCCTGCTCATCGCCCTCGCCAACGCCGCCGGGTACTTCCTCGCCAGCGCCCCCGGCGTCGAGACGAACCCCCAGGGCGCCGAGCGCGTCTACAACTTCCTCATGATCGAACTCGTGCACGCCCGCGCGTTCCCGCTGTTCGCCCTCCTCTTCGGCTACGGCCTCGTGCAGCTCTCGCGCCGCCAGGAGCAGTCCGGGGCCTCGCCCCGCCAGGTCCGGAACGTCCTGCTGCGCCGCGGCCTGGCGCTGTTCGCGTTCGGCGCCGTCCACGGGGTGCTGCTCTACTCGGGCGACTTCCTCGGCGCGTACGGGATCATCTGCATCCTGTACACGCTGCTGCTGCTCCAGCGCTCGGAGCGCGTCCACCGCTTCGCGCCCTGGTACCTCGCGGTCGGTGGCGTGTACCTGCTGGTCATCGCGATCGTGGCCGGCCTCGGCCTGGCCGGGGGCGGCAGCGGCGCGGCGATCCCGGTGACGCCGTTCCCGTCCGCCGAGGCGGGCACCTACCTGGAGTCCCTCGCCGAGCGGGCCGCGGAGTGGCCGGTCCACACGCTGACGATCGTGCCGATGATCCTCATGGTGTGGGTGGGCGCGTGGGCCGCGCGGCACCGCGTCCTCGAAGCGCCGCACGAGCACCTGACGCTCCTGCGCGCCACCGCGATCGGCGGCTTCGCCGTCGCGCTCACCGCTGGGCTCCCGATGGCGCTGCTGAGCGCCGGGGCGATCAGCGTGGACGAGGGCACGGCCGGGTCGGTCCGGATGCTGTACGAGACCTCCGGGTTCTTCGGCGGCCTCGGGTACGGGGCGCTGTTCGGCCTGATCGCCTACGCCTTCAGCCGCCGGAACGCGCACGGCCCGGTGCTGACGGCGATCGCGGCCCTCGGCCAGCGCTCGCTGACGGGTTACCTGTTCCAGTCGGTGGCCTGGCTGGTGCTGGCGGCGCCGTTCGCACTGGCGCTGCCGGAGCGCTCGGGCAGCCCGCTGCTGGTGTCGGGGCTGTGCGCGGTCCTGGTGTGGGCGTTCACGGTGGTCGCGGCGGATGTCATGCGGCGCTTGCGGTACCGCGGTCCGGCGGAGATGCTGCTGCGGCGGATGGTGTACTTCCGCAAGGCCGGCGAGCGCTGAGCCGCTGAGTCATCGAGGCCCGCCGGGTGACCGGCGGGCCTTACTTTCGTCAGGTGAACTTCGGTCGTTCGACAGATGCGGCCCCAGTCGAGGGCCCCGTAGCTTGGCCGGTGGAAACAGCACCACCGGGCAAGGAGGCCATCATGAACACATCGCTTCAAGACACCACAGCCGAATGGATCCGCGACCACGCGCATCCGCTGGAGGACCTGCGGCCGGTCGTCGCGGCCGCGAAGGCGGCCGCGGTCGTGGGCGTCGGGGAGAACACCCGGGAGTCGGCCGAGATCGACCGGCACCGCGTCGACCTCGTCAAGGCGCTGGTCGAGGAGGCGGGGTACCGGGTCCTCGTGATCCCCGACAGCGCCAACGTGGCAGAGCGCATGGACCAGTACGTCCTCGGGGAGCGCGAGGACCTGCGGGAGGTGGTCCTGTCGGGCTGGCTGCCGAACCGGACTGAGGCCACGGCCGAGCTGCTGAAGTGGCTGCGGGCGTTCAACACGCGGCATCCGGCGGAGCCGGTACGCGTCGTGGGCAACGGCCCCAGGCAGACCGAGCCGCAGGACTACGACCGGGTCCTCGCGGCGGTCGAACGCATCGATCCGGTGGCGGCCGCGGGCATCCGCGAGCGGTACGGGGTGATCCGGACCGCGCACGAGGTCAACGAGCACATCCAGATCCACCAGGGCACCCATCCGGGCCGCCCGTTCGCCGAGCTCGCCGGGGAGGCGCTGGACCTGGTGCGGGTCCTCGCGCCGGAGCCCGACATACTCGCTCTCGCCGAGCAGATCCTGGGCTTCCACGCGAACTCGGTCGCGGCGGGGCCGGACTTCGGGGAGGTCTCCAGGGCCATCGCGGAGCGGATCGCGGCCGCGCACGAGGAGTCGGGGCGGAAGGTCGTCTACTTCGACGGGTTCGCGCTGACGGGGGTCCTCGCTGACGCGGAGGTGGCGATCAGCCCCGGGAAGCCGTTCGCCACCACGGGGAAGCTGCTGCGGGAGCGGTTCGGCGAGGGGTACGTCTCGGTGCTCCTGGCGTTCGGGAGCGGCACGATCCGCGGCGGCCTGGAGATCCCGGAGCCCGCGGAGGGCAATGTGGAGCGCACGCTCCTGGAGGCCGGGGCCGGCGGGGTCCTGCTGCCGCTGGCCGACGGCGGCTGGCCTGGCGGTGCGACGCGGCTGCGGATCATCGCTGGCGTGTACGACCCGGCAGAGGACGGGAAGCACTCGATCGGCCTCCCTTCGCTCCCGGAGGCGGCGGACTTCCTGGGGTTCGTCCCGGTGATCACGCAGACGCGACCGTTCGGGGAGGTCGCAGCGGCCCAATAACATCGGCGGCACCGGGTCACTCCGCGAAAGGACCGCCGTGCCGATGCGAACGATCGCCGCCCTGTCCGTGCTGAAGCGGGCGACCGCGGTCGTCGGCGCGATGCTCCTCCTGGCCCCGGCCGCGGGTTGCTCCAGGCCCGACATCAACGAGCGCTACACCGATGTCGAGGCCCTGGCGGCGTTCGAGTCGATCGTGGCGGACTCGGTCGAGGGGGTGGAGGGCTTCCCCGGCTTCCGCGCCCGCTACCGCGAGCTGCGCGGGTGCTTCTGCCAGGAGGACGGCGAGGACCCGAAGGAGGCCGGGGACTGCAGCCGCGTCTCGCTGGAGTACGACACGTTCGAGAACTACAGCAAACGCGAGCACCCCGACGACGAGGTGTGACCGAAGGGCTCGTCCCCCGCGCGAGCTACGCGCAAGTGTCCACTCGACGGGGACGACGGCGAGCCCGCCGGTCCGTAGCGTTCCTCTCAGCCGCGGCGCCCCCTTGCCGCGCTTGATGAAGGAGTGCTCATGAGACTCGTATGGCAGCTCTCGGCGGTCGCCCTGGTCGCCTTCCTCGGCAGCCAGGCGCTCAACGCCGTCAGCGGACATCCGTGGCCCGCCTTGGCGATCGGCCTCGCGACCGCCGTGCTCGCCGTCGTCGCCTACCGCTGGGTCGTGACGAAGACCGAGCGACGGCCGGTGGACGAGCTCGCCCGGCCCGGCGCCGTCGGGCAGACCGCGCTGGGGACGCTGCTGGGCGTCGTCATGTTCGGGTTCGTCATCGCCAACATCGCGTTCCTCGGCCACTACACGGTCGACGGCCTCGGCTCCCCGGGCGGCGCGATCGGCCTGCTCGGGTTCATGGTCGCCGCGGCCGTGACCGAGGAGCTTTTGTTCCGCGGCGTCCTGCTGCGCATCGTCGAGCGCCGCTTCGGCACCTGGATCGCCCTGGCCGGCACCGGCATCCTCTTCGGACTCATCCATCTGGTCAATCCGAACGCGACCCTGTGGGGCGCGACCGCGATCGCGATCGAGGCCGGCGGGATGCTCGGCGCCGCCTACATCGCCACCCGGAGCCTGTGGCTCCCGATCGGCCTCCACTTCGGCTGGAACGCGGCCGCCTCCGCGGTGTTCAGCACCGAGGTCTCCGGCAACGGCACCCCGCAGGGGCTCCTCGACGCCGCGACCTCCGGCCCGGTCGCGGTCAGCGGCGGCGCGTTCGGACCCGAGGGCAGCGCCTACGCGGTCGCCTTCGGCGCCTTGGCGACCGTGGTGTTCCTGTGGATCGCGAAGCGGCGCGGCAACCTCGTCCCGCTCCGTCGCCGCGCCGCCGCCGCTACACTGCCCCGGTGATGGAACTGCGGCGGATCCCGGACCGGTGGCGCCGCCTCGACGTCACCGTCCGGGACCTCCCCCTCGGGCTGCTCCTCGCCGTCCTGTCCTTCCTCCCGGTGCTCCGCGGCCACGAGACGCAGGTCGGCGACCTCCCCGGGCGGCCGCTCGACGCGCTGGGCCTGGCGATCCTGGCGCTGGAGTGCCTCCCCCTGGCCCTGCGCCGCCGCGCCCCGGCCGCCTCGCTCGCGCTCGTCTCGCTCGGGTTCGTCCTCGCCTCGCTCGGCAGCTACCACTCGGTCGGCGGCACGGCGCTCGCGTTCGCGGTGATCAGCGCGGGCGCCCACCTGGAGCGGATGCGGCGCACAATGATCTGGGTCCTCAGCGTCGTGTACGTCGGCCTCGCGCTCGCGCTGGTGCGGCTCGGCTCCACCGAGGGCGCCGACGGCTTCACCGTGTTCTACCTCCTGATCGCCGCCGCCTGGGGCGTCGGCGCCTGGCTGCGCGCCACTCGCGCGGCCGAGGCCGAGCGCCGCCGCCGCGTCGCCGAGGCCACCC
>NZ_QFRW01000288.1 GCF_003265355.1 Glycomyces dulcitolivorans
CGGCAAGGCGCGCGGCGGCGGTGCCGCAGGCGCGTTCGGCCGCGGCGGACCCCGCGGCAAGTCCCGCAAGTCGCGTCGTCAGCGTCGCCAGGAGTTCGACAACCTCGCAGCGCCGAGGATGCAGTCGGGCGCTCCGCGCGGCAACGGCGAGACCATTCGCCTGGCCCGCGGCGCGTCGCTCTCGGACTTCGCCGACAAGATCGGCACCCTGCCGGGCACGCTCGTCCAGGAGCTGTTCGGCCTGGGCGAGATGGTGACCGCCACGCAGTCCGTGTCCGAGGAGACCTTCGAGCTGCTCGGCGCCCACCTCGACTGGGACATCAAGATCGTGTCCCCCGAGGAGGAGGACCGCGAGCTGCTGTCGCAGTTCGGCATCGACCTCGACGAGGAGGACAAGGACACCTACGTCGCGCGTCCCCCGGTCGTCACGGTCATGGGCCACGTCGACCACGGTAAGACGAAGCTGCTGGACGCCATCCGGAAGACCAACGTCGTCGCCGGCGAGGCGGGTGGCATCACCCAGCACATCGGCGCCTACCAGGTGCACGTCGAGCACGAGGGCGAAGACCGCGCGATCACCTTCATCGACACCCCGGGCCACGAGGCGTTCACCGCCATGCGTGCCCGAGGCGCGAACGTCACGGACATCGTGGTGCTCGTGGTCGCGGCCGACGACGGCGTCATGCCGCAGACGATCGAGGCCCTGAACCACGCCAGCGCCGCCGGCGCCCCCGTCGTGGTGGCGGTCAACAAGACCGACCTCCCCGATGCGAACCCGGGCAAGGTCCGCCAGCAGCTGACCGAGTACGGCCTGGTCGCCGAGGAGTACGGCGGGCAGACCATGTTCGTCGACGTGGCGGCCAAGCCGGGCATCGGCATCTCGGAGCTGCTCGAAGCGGTGCTCCTGACCGCCGACGCCTCCCTCGAACTGGAAGCGTCCGAAGAAGGCAACGCGCAGGGCATCGCGATCGAGGCGCACCTCGACAAGGGCCGCGGCCCGGTCGCGAGCGTCCTGGTCCAGAAGGGCACGCTGCGGGTCGGCGACTCGATCGTCGCGGGCGGGGCCTACGGCCGCGTCCGGGCGATGCACGACGCCGACGGCCACCGCGTCACCGAGGCGACTCCGTCGTTCCCGGTGCAGGTGCAGGGCCTCTCGTCCGTCCCGATGGCGGGGGACGTGTTCCTCGCCGCCGAAGACGACCGCATGGTCCGCCAGATCGCCGAGCAGCGCCAGGCACGGCGCCGCGCGGCCCAGCAGGCGTCCCGCGTCTCGCGCACCACGCTCGAGAACCTCATGGACAAGATCGCCGAAGGCGAGCGCACCACGCTCTCGCTCATCATCAAGGGCGACGGCGCCGGTTCGGTCGAGGCCCTCGAAGAGGCGCTGGTCGCGCTGGAGATCCCGGAGGAAGTGCACCTCCAGGTCATCCACCGCGGCGTCGGTCCGATCACCGAGTCCGACGTCAACCTCGCTGCGGCGGGCGACGGCGAGTCGGCGACGATCATCGCCTTCAACGTTCGGGCCGAGGGTCGCGTCCGCGACATGGCCGAGCGCGAAGGCGTGGACGTCCGGTACTACACGGTCATCTACCAGGCGATCGAGGAGATCGAGACCGCGCTCAAGGGCATGCTCAAGCCCGAGTTCGAGGAAGCGGCGCTCGGTTCGGCCGAGATCCGCGAGGTGTTCCGCTCGTCGAAGCTCGGCAACATCGCCGGTGCGCTCGTCACGAGCGGCTCGATCAAGCGCAACGCGAAGGTCCGCCTCATGCGCGACGGCGCGGTCGTCATCGAGACGACCATCTCGTCGCTGCGCCGGTTCAAGGACGACGCCAACGAGGTCCGCGAGGGCTTCGAGTGCGGTTTCACCTTGAAGAACTACAACAACATCGAAGAAGGCGACGTCATCGAGGCCTTCGAGATGCGCGAGAAGCCGCGCGCGTAAGTGCGTCTGCTCGAATCTGAAGCCGCAGCGCGGCTCGGCGAGGCCCTTCGGGGCTTCCGCCGGGCCGCGCTGCGGCGCGTCTACGGCCCGGAATCCTTGGCCGCCGCCGACCGCGGCGACTACCGGGCCCTCCTCGCGCAGTGCGGGGACGAACCGCTCGGGGTCCTCGCCCGCCTGTTCGTCGTCGGCGTGCCCGTACCCGCCGATGCGGCGGCGAACGCCTTGGCGCCCTTCGCCCTTGACGAGGCCCTCGACTGCGGCCTGCTCACCGGGACCGACATGGTCTCGGCCGGCTGGGGCGCCCAGTTCGAGGGCGACCGGCTGCTCCTGTCCGACCAGCTCCCGAACACCACGGGCGGGCGCACCCGGGAGCACGTCCTCGGCATCGGCGGCGCCTCGAAGCTGCTGCTGGACCTGACGCTGCGCACGCCGGTCGCGAGCGCCCTGGACCTGGGCACCGGCTGCGGCGTCCAGGCCCTGGCCCTGCACGCCGACCGGATCACCGCCACCGACTTGAGCGAGCGCGCCCTCGCGTTCGCTGACCTGAACGCCACCGTCAACGGCGTCGAGGTCGAACTGCTGCAAGGGGACCTGCTCGAACCGGTCGCCGGTCGCGCCTTCGACCTGGTGGTCGCGAACCCGCCGTTCGTGATCGGCACGCCCGGTTCGGGCTGGACCTACCGCGACGGCGGCCGCGAGGCCGACGGCATCGCCGCCGAGCTCGCCGCCGCGTCGACGACTCTTCTCAACTCCGGCGGCACCATGCAGTTCCTCGCGAACTGGCTGCACCGCAAGGGGGAGGACTGGTCCGAGCGCGTCGCCGGCTGGTTCCCCGACGCGGGGGTGCGGGTGTGGGCCGTCGAGCGCGAGGCGCTCGACCCCCTCGACTACGTGCGCACCTGGCAGCGCGACTCCGGCGAGTCCCACGACGCCGAGCAGGCCGCGGCCTGGCTCGACTGGTTCGCCGCCAACGAGGTCGAGGCCGTCGGCTTCGGCTTGATCACCGTCCGCCGCATCGACGGCCCGACCGAGATCGTCTGCGAGGAGGCCCGCCACGCGGTGGAGGCCCCGTGGAGCGACCGCGTCGCCGACTGGTTCGCCGTGCGCGACCGCGCGATCGAGCCCGAGGAGCTGTGGACCGCGCAGTTGCGGGTCGCCGATGGCGTCGTCCTCCAGCAGACCGCCGCCCTCGGCGATGAAGGCTGGGACGTCGACCGGCAGTGGCTCCAGCAGTCCGGCGGCATGCGCTACGCCGAGGAGGTCGACCCGCTCGTGGTCGCGTTCCTCGGCGCCTGCGACGGCGAAGCCGAAGTGCGCCTTCAGGTGCAGCTGCTCGCCGACACGTACGGGGCGGAGCCGGCGATGCTGTACGCCCAGCTCTACCCCGTGATCCGCCGCCTCGTCGAGCGCGGCTTCCTCACCCGCTAGGAACGCAGGTACGCGAGGACGGCCTTGACCCGCCGGTGGTGGTCGCCGTCCTCGCTGCTGAGCGCGAGCTTGGTGAAGATGTTCCTGATGTGCTTCTCGACCGCGCCGTCGGAGATGAAGAGCTTCTTGCCGATCGCCTTGTTCGAGTGGCCCTCGGCCATGAGGCCCAGGACCTCCTTCTCGCGGGGCGTCAGCGTCGCGACGGGGTCGTTCTTGCGGCGCCGGACCATGAGCTGCGAGACCACCTCCGGGTCGAACACGGTCCCGCCCGCGGCGACGCGCTTCAGGGAGTCCATGAAGTCCTCGATGTCGATGACCCGCTCCTTGAGCAGGTACCCGACCGCGCCCCTCGCGTCCGCGAGGAGGTCGTCCGCGTAGGAGACCTCCACGTACTGGCTGAGGATGAGCACGGGCGCGCCCGGGACGAGCTCCCGGGCGCGGGTGGCGGCCCGCAGGCCCTCGTCGGTGAACGAGGGCGGCATGCGGACGTCCACGACGGAGACGTCGGGCTTGTGCTCGGCGACGGCCGCGACGAGCGCGTCGCCGTCACCGACCTCGGCGACGACCTCGCACCCGAACTCCTCCAGGAGCTTCACGAGCCCCGACCGGATGAGCACGGCGTCATCGGCGATGACTACCCGCACCCGTCACCCCACCCACCGGCGCCTTCGGCGCCTCTCCCCGAAATCGAGTGAACACTGTGCCTACGCACTAGGAACCTCCACGACGATCACTGTCGGACCGCCGTCGGGGGAGTCGATGGTCCACTGGCCCTCGACGGCCTTGACCCGGTCGGTGAGTCCGGAGAGCCCGTGCCCCTTCGAGACGTGCGCGCCCCCGACCCCGTTGTCGCCGACCGAGAGCACCAGCCTATCGCCCCAGTCCTCGACCGACACGGTCGCTTTGGTCGCACGTGAGTGCTTGGCCACGTTCGTGAGGCACTCGGCGGTCACGAAGTACACCGTGCTCTCCACCGACGCCTTGTAGCGGCCGTTGAGGTCGGTCTCCAGTTCCACCGGCACGAGCGAGCGCGCCGCCAGGGCCGCGAGCGCCGCCTCCAGGCCGCGGTCGGTGAGGATCGGCGGGGCGATGCCGCGCGAGAGCGATCGCAGCTCGTCGATGGTCTCCCGCGTCTGCGCGATCGCCGACTCCAGGGTCTCCTGCGCCGCTTCGGGATTGGTCGCGAGCTGGCGCTTGACGCGGGCGAGCTCCATGCCCAGGCCCACCAGGCGCTGCTGCGGGCCGTCGTGGATGTCCCGCTCGATGCGGCGCAGCGCGTCCGCCTCGGCGGAGGTCGCCGCCGCCCGCGACTCTTCGAGCTGGTCGATCCGCTCGTGCAGGCCGGAGATCGAGGTCAGCATGCCCTTCCCGATGAGCGCCTGGGCCAGCGCCATGCCGCGGATGACCGGGACGATCGTCAGGACCATGACTGCGCCGCCGATCAGGGTCAGCGCCGACATCGCCAGGTACGAGTCGCCCCAGCCGAGCCAGCGGGCCGCGATCTCCAGGCCCTGCTCCGACTCGCCGGTCGCGGCGATGACGATCCAGCCCCACAGCGGCCACGAGACCGTCGCGATGGTGACCGTCCACCACACGAGCGCGATCGCGAAACCGGCGATCGCCACCGGCAGCACCGCGACCGCCCACAGGATGTTCAGCCACGACTGGCCGTCGGTGAGGGCGGTCAGGAACCGCCGCAGGGCCGAGGCGTTCTCGGGGGCCTTCTTGTAGCGCGGGCGCGGCAGCTCGCGGCCGAGCACCGCCGGGAGCATGGAACGGCCGGCCGCGGCCATGCCGCGCATCGCGAACATCGTGGCCGCGGCGATGGGCACGCCGATCCAGATGACCGCCGTACCCGTCCCGAGGAGGGTCCCGACGACGCCGATGATGAAGGAGGGCAGGGCGATGAAGAACATCGACAGCAGGTAGCCCGTGTCGATCCCCAGTTGCCGGAGGCTTGTACGCATGGTTCAACAGTAGAAAAGCGGGCCGCCCGGTACGACCCGGCGGTCCCGCTTGTTCAAGGTAGGGCAGGCCCTACCCTCCTCACAGCATCCCGTCGCCGTCGACGGTCCTGCCGCCCCGCGTCGCGATCCCCGCGACGGAGTTGAGGAGGCTCATGATGCACAGCCCGATGACCAGGTTGACCGCCGCCGTCGCGACCTGCGACGCGACCTCGGCCTGCACGGTGAACGGGATGAGCACGCCCACCGCGACCACCAGCAGCATGATCCAGTTGAAGAACGCCATCGGCCGCGGCATGAGCAGCAGCAGCATGTGCACCGCCCCGGTCGCCAGGATCGCGACCGCGAACGCCCCGAACGCGTAAGTCGTGGTCGTCGCGTCGCCGTAGGCCCCGGCGTCGGACGGCGAGAGGATGTGGATGCCGAGCACCCCGCGCACCAGCAGGATGCCCACGAGGGCGACGAGCGCCGCGACCACGGCCGTGCCGAACCCGCCCGCCCACAGCCTCCCCGCGTCGACGCGCGGGCGGTCGTCGCGCTGCGGTTCGACCGCCGCGTACGGGCGCGTGGGCTGCTCCCGGTAGTTCTGGTCCCAACCGCTCTGCGGTGACGCCATCGCTCCTCCTCGGTCCGTTTCCGGCCTCATATTGGCAGGTACCCGTGACGGAGGTCGCGAAACCGGCGATTTCCGGCAGCGTTAAAGATCTTGGGGAAGTCGGGGACGGCGCGTAATCTAGAGCGGTGTTCACCGGATGTGTTGAATTCGACCTCCTCCTGCCCCCGGACTCCCGCTCGCTGAAGGCCAAGCGCTCCTACGTGCGCCCGATCGTCGCCTCCCTGCGGAAGTACGAGGTCGCGGTCGCCGAGGTCGGCGACCAGGAGCTCCACGGCCGCACTACGATCGGCGTCGCCGCCGTCGCAGGCGACCACCGGCACGTCACGGAGATCCTCGACGCCTGCGAGCACCACGTCGCGGGCCGTCCCGAAGCGGAACTCCTCAGCGCCAGGCGGCGCGTCTTCGGTCCAGAGGACGAATAGCCAGTAACCGCACCCGAAGACGGGACGCGGTCGACCAAGGCGCACCCGACCGGAGGTGCGCATGAAAGCAGAAAGCGGGAGAGCGATGGCAGACGCGGCGAAGCGGGCCCAGGTGTCCAAGCGGGTCATGGAGCTGACCGCCCAGGCGGTCCGCAAACTCAAGGACCCCCGGGTCGGCATGGTCACCATCACCGACGCGCGCATCACCCCGGACCTGCGCGAGGCCACGGTCTTCTACACCGTCCTCGGCGACGAGGACCAGGTCAAGGCCTCCGCGGCGGGCCTGGAACGCGCCACCGGCCACCTGCGCACCACCGTCGGCCGGGCCCTGGGGATGCGCCACGCGCCGTCCCTCCAGTTCATCGCCGACACCGTCCCCGACCAGGCCAACCGCATCGAGGAGCTCCTCGCCAAGGCCGCCGCGGCCGACGCCGAGGTCCACAAGATCGCCGAGGGCGCCGCCTACGCCGGGGACGCCAACCCGTACGTGGAGAAGGACGAGCCCGAGGACGAGGCGGCCGAAACGCCCGAGCGGTGAGCCCCGCCGCCCCCGCCGACCCGGCCTCGGCCCCTCCGAAGCCGGCCTCCTACCGGAAGATCGCCTCCCTGGCGCTCCCGGCCCTCGTCGTCCTCGCCGCCGAACCCATCTACCTGCTCATCGACACCGCCGTGGTCGGCCACCTCGGCGCCGTCCCGCTCGCCGGGCTCGCCCTCGGCGGCGTCATCATGGGCCTCGCGCCGCTCATCGGCGCGGTCCTCGCCTACGGCACCACCGCCCGCGCCTCCCGCCGCTTCGGCGCGGGCGACCGGGCCGGCGCCGTCGCCGAAGGCGTCCAGGGCACCTGGCTCGCGCTGGCCGCGGGCCTGCTCATGATCGCCGCGATCGGGGCCTTCGCGGGCCCGCTCGCGCGCCTCATGGGCGACGACCCGGCCGTGGAGGCCGCCGCGGCCGAGTGGCTGCGCGTGGCGATCCTCGGCGCCCCCTTCCTGCTGGTCGCCGGGGCCGGCCAGGGCTGGATGCGGGCCGTCCAGGACACGCGGCGGCCCATGTGGTTCGTCTCGGTGTCGTTCCTGCTCTCGGCGATCCTCGCGCCGGTCCTGGTCTACCCGGTCGGGCTCGGCCTGGTCGGCTCGGCGTGGGCGAACGCCGTCGCGCAGGCCATCTCCGGCACGCTGTTCCTCCTCGCGCTGCGCCGCGAACGCGTGAGCCTGCGCGTGGACTGGCCCCTCATGTCCAAGCAGCTGGTCGCCAACGGCGACTTGATCATCCGCGGCGTCGCCTTCCAGGTCAGCTCGTTCTCGGCCGCCGCCGTGGCCGCCCGCGTCGGCACGGCCGCGCTCGGCGCCCACCAGATCGGCATGCAGCTGTGGTTCTTCGCGGCGCTCGCCCTCGACGCGGTCGCCATCGCCGCCCAGGCCCTCATCGGCGCCGACCTCGGCGCGGGCCGCCCGGAGACCGCGAAGGCCTCCGCGAAGCGCATCACCGTCGTGGGCGTCGGCTACGGGGTCCTGTTCCTGGTGGTGGTGCTCGCGCTCGTGCCGGTCCTGCCGGGCCTGTTCACCTCCGATGCGGCCGTTCACGACCAGCTCGGGTCCATCTGGCCGTGGCTGGTGCTGCTCCTGCCGGTCGCGGGCGTGGTGTTCGCGCTCGACGGGGTCCTCATCGGGGCGGGCGACCTGCGGTTCATGCGGAACATGACCGTCATCTCGATCGCCAGCGGCCTGCCGTTCACGTGGCTGACGCTCGTCTTCGGCTGGGGCCTCGCCGGGATCTGGGGCGGTATCGCCGTCTTCATGCTCGTGCGCCTCGGACTCATCCTGTGGCGCTTGCGATCCGGTGACTGGGCCGTCACCGGGGCCGAGCGGGCCTGACGAATTCCGTCTCACGATGTGAATTCGTCGCTGTGAGGCGCCTGAACCTCCGTTAAGGTTTCGAGGATGAACACTGATTCGTCACCTCGCCGCAAGCGTCATGCCCGTCCCGGTAATTGGGAAGAGGAGAAGGCGGAGGCGCTGCGCGCCCTCCAGGAATCGCTCGACCGCCACCAGTAGGCACCGCCGCGCGGGCGGCCGGTTAGCCTCTACGACCGTGACCGCAGCGCAGAACGGCCCCCAGCCGGGCCTCATCGTCGTCGACAAGCCCCAGGGCATCACCTCTCATGGAGTGGTGGCCCGGATGCGCCGCATCTGCGGCACCCGCAAGGTGGGCCACGGCGGCACCCTGGACCCGATGGCGACCGGTGTCCTGATCGTGGCCGTCGGCAAGGCCACCAAGCTGCTCACCTATGTGTCGGGCCTCGACAAGTCCTATGCCGCGACGATCCGCCTCGGCCAGTCCACCGTGACCGACGACGCCGAAGGCGACGTCACCGCGGCCGCCGACGCCTCCGCGGTCCCCGAGGACGCGATCCGCGCCGGGCTCGCCGCGATGACCGGCGAGATCGACCAGGTCCCGAGCGCCGTGAGCGCCGTCAAGATCGACGGGCAGCGCGCCTACAAGCTGGTGCGCGACGGCGAGGCCGTCGAACTCAAGCCCCGCCGCGTCACCATCGCCTCGATCGAGGTCCTCGCGATCCGCCGCGAAGGGGCGTTCACGGATGTGGACGTCGACGTCTCCTGCTCCTCGGGCACCTACATCCGCGCCATCGCCCGCGACCTCGGCACCGCCCTGGAGGTCGGCGGCCACCTGACCGCCCTGCGCCGCACCAAGATTGGCGGCTTCGGCCTCGACACCGCCGCGACCCTGGAGACCCTGTCCGAGCGCTCCGACGCCGGCGAACCGCTCGGCGCCCTGACGATGGGCGAGGCCGCCGCGAGGCTCATGCCGACCCGCACCGCCACCGAGGCGGAAGCGAAGGCGCTCTCCTACGGCAAGCCGCTCGAAGCGGTCGGCATCGAAGGCCGCTACGCCGTCCTCGACACGGAAGGCGAACTCCTCGCAGTCCTCATCGAAAACGGCGACGCCGCCAAGCCGGAGACGGTGTTCGCCGCCGCTTCGTAGCCGAAATGTCGGACCCCTCTGGCACCGTTGAAAACCGGGGGCCCAACCCCAGGGCCCCGAAGGGCCCTTGGTGTGCGCCGCGGATCGCCGTTAGCGCTGAGCCAGCACCTCACCCCTGAAGGCGATCGGCGTCGTTCCCGTTCGCTGGGCGAAGAACTTGTTGAAGTTCGTGGCGCTGGAGAAGCCCAGTCGCTCGCCGATCCTCGCGGCGGGGACCGCCGAGCACGCGAGCATTCGCTTGGCCTCCAGCACCACCCGGCGGTCGATGAACTCCTTCGCGGGCATCCCGACCGCGGCGATCGTGGCGCGCGACAGCGTTCTGGGGGAGCAGGCGAGGGCTTCGGCGTAGTCGCTCAAGGTCCGGGTGTTCGCGAAATCGCGTTCGACCGCGTCCCTGAACGACAGGTACACCTCGCCCTGCTCGCTCCCGGCCGCCACGGTCGGGAGGCTCGCGATCCGCAGCACCAGCACCGCGAGCAGGTGCCGCAGCACCTGCCGCCGCGTGTCCGGCGCGAGGCGGTCGGCGGAGTGCTCCCACTGGAGCTGCGTCACCGCCGCGCGCAGCAGCGCGTGGTCCTCGGCCGCCGGCGCGCGCAGGACCGGCGCGTGCGGGTCGTCGGCGCAGACGCCGATCGCGGTGTCGGGGTCGAGGAACCCGGTCGCGAAGCGGATGACCACGCCTTCGGCGCGGTCCAGGTCGCCCCACTGCTGCACCTGCCCGGGCCGCGCCCACAGCCACTGCCCCGGGGCGAGCGCGTGCTCGCGGAAGTCCACGGCGTGCCGCAGCGTCCCCGAAGTGAGCGAGACGAGGCAGTGCCGGTCGGGCCGGAACGGCCGCGTCGGGGCGGCGCCCGCGCGCAGGCGGGAGAGCGTGAGGATCTCGAACGACGGGGCCGGTGCGCCGAACGGCTCGGCGAGGCACTCGGCGGCGCCTTGGAACAGGCGGCCCGTTATGTCATCTTGTCGCGTATTCACCAGCATCAAGTGGTACTTTATCCGTTTTCTCGGGGCGGCGCGGCGACTCCCGATCATAGGGCGCGGCCGCCTGGGGACTAGTTCAAATTTGAAGTAGGCTGGGGCGCATGACCGAATCCAAAACCGTCGACTTCTGGTTCGATCCCGCGTGCCCCTGGGCGTGGATGACCTCCCGCTGGATCATCGAGGCGTCGAAGCACCGCGATCTGGACGTGCGCTGGAACGTGATGAGCCTCTTCGTGCTCAACGAGCCCAAGCTCGACGAGCTCCCCGAGCGCTACCGCGAGTTCATGCCGAAGACCCTCCCGGCCGTCCGCGTGGCGACCGCCGTCGCCGAGCAGTACGACAACGAGACCCTCGGCCGCCTCTACACCGCCCTCGGGAACCGCATCCACATCCGCGGCGAGAAGGACCCCGAGACCGTCATCCCCTCGGCCCTCGAAGCGGTCGGCCTCCCGGCCGAGCTCGCGAAGGCCGCCGACACCGACGAGTGGGACGAGGCCCTGCGCGCCTCGCACCAGCGCGGCATCGGCCTGGTCGGCACCGACGTCGGGACCCCGGTCGTCGCCGTCGAGAACGACGAGGGCGTCAAGGTCGGCCTCTTCGGCCCGGTCGTGACCCCCGCCCCGCAGGGCGAGGCTGCCGCGAAGCTGTGGGACGGCGTCTACGCCGTGACCACGACCCCGGGCTTCTACGAGCTCAAGCGCTCGCGCACCGACGGCCCGAACTTCGACAACCTCGTCGACGACCTGTAAGCCGACGGGCTTCATAAGGCAAAGCAGAACGCCCGCAACGCGATCGCGTTGCGGGCGTTCCGTCTCGTCTAGCTGACCTGGGAGAGCCAGGACTGCTCGGTGCCGCCGGCGGCCTGCCGGTACGGCGCGAGCTCCCGCTCCCACTCCAGTCCGAGCAGCTGGTCCAGCCCGGAGCGCAGCGCCTCGGCGCTGGTGGTGGTCGCCAGGAGGGCGCGGATGCGGTCCTCGGCGATCATGATGTCGCCGCTGGCGCTCATCGCGGCGCGGTAGGCGCCGCGGCCGGGGACGTGCATGATGCGCTCGCCGTCGACGCCCGCGCTCGGGTCCTCGGTGACCTCGAAACGCAGCATCGGCCACTGCACCAGCGCCTTCGCGAACTCGGCGCCCATGCCGGCGTACCCGGTCCAGGCGCGCTCGGCGCGCATGGTGCCGCGCTCGGCGTCTTGCGGGGACCACCCCAGCTTGACCGTTCCCTGCCGCGAGGAGCCGCCGGAGCTCTCCAGGACACGCCCGATCGCCCACTCGACGTGCGGGCACACCGCAAGCGGGCTGGAGTGGATGTAGATCACGCCGCGTGTCTGCATCGCGCACCTCCTTGGGAATCGGCGTATCTGAGTACTGGCTCACTCCTTGTGGTCATTCGGCTACGACTTGAAGTCGTGCAACGGGTATCGGCCGGGTCGATGTAGGGATGAACTCGGACCCGGCGCGCTATTCCGCTCTGTTACATACTGACAGCTTCGAAAGCATCGCGCTAGGCTTAAACGGCTCCGGGCACTCACTTTTTCGATCATTCGATGTGTCACACCCGGTCAATGTGCTAGTCATCGCACGCGACACCTGAGCTACACTTGCGCATGACCGGCATACTGTCGGTTTTCTTTTGTGGTCCAACCCAGGTTCAGTGCCAGTCTTCGGGGCTGCTCTTCCTGCGTGAGACCGAAGGATTTCGTCTACACGACATGGTGAGGAGACCGGCGTGGCAGCCAACACTTCCAAGACAGCACGCGCTTCCGTCAAGGCCGGCCAGGGCAAGGGCGCCGCGGGACTGAGCGTTCTCGGCGAGTTCAAGTACCTGATCCCGCTCAACGGCGGCAAGCACGTCTACCTGCGCAACCTGACCAACGGCAAGACCCTGCACCTCGCCACCGGCTCCGAGGCGTTCACCGAGGCCCTCAAGGCCCTGGCCGCCGCCGGTCACGGTGAGAAGCTCAAGGCCGAGATCGAGGGCCTCGCGGCGAAGCTCCCCGCGGAGCAGGGCTGGGACACCACCCTGAAGAACCTCGAAGAGGCCGGCGTGTTCTCCGCCGAGGCCGTCGCCGCCTAGGTTTCGCACCCGCGACAGCCGCGCTCCATGCCCATCGGGTATGGGGCGCATTTTCTTTGCCCGCCGGAAACGGTCGATCAAATGTTCGACCGCGCTATTCCCGCGTCAATTCCTGCAACTGCGGAATGCGACTCCAGAGTGGGGCGCATCGCCCGATCGGGTGGACCCTATCGGGCTTTCGGTCAATCCGCGAGATCGGCGGTGCACACCGGATCGGACATCGGCACCTCATCGACCGACCACAGTGCGCTCACCTGGAAGCAGTAGTCCTGGTCCGGGCTGAACCCGGCCGTGGTGAACTCGGTCTCCAGCGTGCCCTCGGTGTTCAGCGCCTCGGCCCGGTCGTCGCCCACGCGCTGGGCGAACACGATGTACCGCAACGTGTCCGTGGCCCCTTCAGGCGCGGTCCACGTGAGCGTGACCTCGCCCTCGTCCCACGTCGCGATCGCCACGCCAGTCGGCGCGCCCTGCCCGTCGGTGTTCGCCTGGTCGAGGTCCCCGGGGTCCTTGTTCGGTACGAGCAGCCACAGCCACAGGGTCATGACGAGCCCCAGGACGACCGTGATCGACAGGCCCAGGACCACGTAGCCCTTGAGGCTCCGCGTGTCCTTCTGCTTCGGCTGGACCTGCTTGGCGGGCTTGTACGCCTGCGTCTTGCGCTGCTTCGCGCCGTCGCGGCCGATGACCGGCGGCGCGAACACCTGCTCCTGCTGCGGCGCCGACTGGGGCGCCGTCTGCGGAGCCGCTTGCGCCGTCCACGGCGAGGGCGGCGGCTGCATGCTCACCGGCGCGTGCGGCGGCGCCGAGTACGGGGCGAGGTTCGGGGCCGCCGACGCCGGGACGCCCGAGAACGGCTGCGCCGAAGCGGGAGCCCCTGAGAACGGCTGGGCCGAGGCCGGGGCGCCGGAGAACGGCTGCGCCGACAGCGGCGCCCCCGAGAACGGCTGCGCCGACACTGGTGGCGCGCTCGCCTGCGCGGCCCCGTTCAGCTGCGCGTACCGCGGGTCCACGGCCTGCCCCAGCTGCGAACCGAATCCGCCGGTCCCGCCGCCGGTCATCCCGCCGGCGGTCGAACCGAGCGTGTTCCCGTACTCCGAGTGCGGCGCGGGCGGCGGCCCGACCGGCGCGAACGGGTCGAGCGGCACCCGCGTGCCCCGCGAGGCCACCTCGGGCCGGTAGACCGTCTCCTCGTTCGAGACGTCGCCGATCACCGACGGCGCGGCGGCCTTGCCGACCCCGCCGCCGTACATGCCCCGCTGGAGCTCCTCGGCGAACGCCTCGCACGACGCGGGCCGCCGCGCCGGGTCCCGCGCCAGGCTCCGCACCAGCAGCGTCTCCAGCCACTCGGGGACGTCGTCGCGCGGCAGCTTCGGCGGCGGCATGTCGGAGGTGACCCGCTCGCGGTGCGTGTCGGGGTCGGTGCCGCCTTCGGGGTTCGCGAACGGCGCGAACCCGGCCAGGAGGTGCCACATGCTGGAGGCCAGGCTGAACAGGTCGCTGGAGGGCGTCTGCACCTGCCGCAGCAGGGCCTCCGGCGACGCGTGGAGCGGGGTGAGCTTGTCGATCGCGGCCGTCGCGGCGAGCGCCGCGGTGCTGCGGGCGATCCCGAAGTCCGCGAGCGCCGGCCCGTACTGGCCGCGGAGGATGTTCTGCGGCTTGACGTCCCGGTGGAGGATGTCGGCGTTGTGGGCGGCCTGGAGGGCCTGCCCGATCTTGACGCCGACGTCGAGGACGTCGCTCACCTGGAGCGGGCCGTTCGCCTTGAGGATCGCCGAGTACGAGCCGCCTTCGCAGTACTCCATGACGATGAACGGTTGCCCGGCGTCGGTGTGCCCGGTGTCGATGATCGAGACGATGTGGGGGTGGTTGGAGACCGCGACGGTCGCTTCGAGCTCCTTCTCGACCGAGTCGGCGGTGGTCATGTCGTCGTCGACGAGCAGGACCTTCACCGCGACGGTCCGGTCGAGGCGCTCCTGGACGGCGCGGTAGACGAACGCGGTCGACCCGTGCGCGACCATCTCGAAGTCGCGGAATCCGGGGACGGCCGGAGTGTTGAGGCTCAAGGCGGGGGCTCTCTGCCGGGGACGTTCGGTCCCGTCCAGATTAGCCCCCGCCCTGAGACTTGCTCAGATGCGTCCGCTCGTGCCGTTCAGCAGGTTCGCCACCCGGATGAGTCCGAGGTGCGAGTACGCCTGCGGGTGGTTGCCCAGGCCGCGCTCGGCGATCGGGTCCCACTGCTCGGGGAGCAGGCCGGTCGGGCCCGCGCACGCGAGGATCTGCTCGAACAGCTCCTCGGCGTCGGTGCGGCGCCCCACCTGGAGGTACGCCTCGGCGAGCCACGCGGCGCAGATGATGAACCCGCCCTCGGTGCCTGGGAGGCCGTCGTCGCGGTGGTAGCGGTACACCGTCGGGCCCGAGCGCAGGCCGGCCTCGATCTTGAGGACGGTCTTCAGGTAGCGCGGGTCGTCGGGCGGGAGCAGGCCGGAGAGGCCGATCCACAGGGACGCGGCGTCGAGGTCGTCGTGGCCGTACGCGGCCGTGTAGGCGCCGGTCTCGTCGTTCCAGCCCAGTTCGAGCACGTTCTTGGCGATCTGGTCGCGCAGCTCGGGCCAGTCGGGCTTGTACTCCATGCCGAACTGCTCGGCGACCTTGAGCGCCCGGTCCACGGTCACCCAGCACATGACCTTGGAGTAGACGTGGTGCCGCGGGGCCTGGCGGGCCTCCCAGATGCCGTGGTCGGGCTCGTGCCAGCGCTTGGCGACGGCCTCGACCATGCTCGCCATGACGCGCTCCTCGAACTCCGAGAGGTGCCCGCGGCGCTGGGCGACGGCCTCGATGAGCATCGCGACGGGGCCGAACACGTCCAGCTGGACCTGGTTCGACGCGGCGTTGTTGATGCGCACCGGCCGCGCCCCGGCGTACCCGGGGAGCGTGTCGATGATGGCCTCGGGGCTGGGCGCCTGGCCTTCGATGTCGTAGAGCGGGGCGAGCCGCTCGGGGTGCCCGGCGGTGCGTTCGAGGATGCCGGCGACCCACGTGAAGTAGGACTCGGCCTCCTGGAGCGAGCCGAGGTCGACGAGCGCGTTCGCGGTCATCGCGGCGTCGCGGATCCAGCAGAACCGGTAGTCCCAGTTGCGGACGCCGCCGAGCTCCTCGGGGAGCGAGGTGGTGCCCGCGGCGAGGATCGCGCCGGTCGGCTGGTAGCAGAGGGCCTTGAGCGTCAGCGCGGAGCGGGAGACGGTCTCGGACTCGATGCGCGGGAGCTTGAGCGAGTCGGACCAGTTGCGCCAGCCGGCCTCGGTGGTGCGGCGGCGCACGTGGACCGGGGGCCGCCAGTCGCTGAGGTCGTCGATGCCGGCGCGCATCTCCAGGACGAGGTGCCCGCCGGTCTGGGCGAGGTCGACGGTGGCGACGGCGAGCGAGTGCTGCCCGTCGTACTCGATGTGCCACTCGACGCCCTCGGAGCGCAGGCTGATGGGCTCGCGGCCGCCGAGGACCTTGAGGCCCTCGCCGCCGACGGGCTGGAGCTGCACGGGCAGCTGCCCGAACTCCGGCCGGGGCGCGAACGTGATCTTGACGGGGATCTCGCCGGTGATCTCGCGGACGAGGACGGTGGCGTTGAGGTCGCCGCGGCGCCGCGGGGTCGAGTCGAGCCAGTCGGTGACCGACAGGCCCGACCAGCGGGTCTCGACGGTCATCGTCCCGGCCACGTACCGCTGGCCGAGCGGGATGCCGGCGCTGACCGGCTGCACGGTGAAGTGGCCGGCGTGGTCGCCGCCGAGCAGGTCGGCGAAGACCGAGCCGGAGTCGGGCTTGGGGTGGCACATCCAGGTGACGCGGCCCTCGGGGGTGAGCAGCGCGTGGTTGGCGCCGTCGGCGAGCATCGAGTGGCGCTCGATGAGCTGCGCCGATTCGCCCTGGAGCCAGGCGCGGCGGGTGTCGACCAGGCGCGCGAGGAGGACGGCGACCTCTTCGGGGTCGGCGAGCCGGTAGCCGGCCCGGGTGGGGCCGGGGCCGATGCGGACGCCGACGTCGGGGCCGTGGAGGTGCGCGAACGCGTTCTCGTCGGTGACGTCGTCGCCCAGGAACAGGACCGCGGAGGCCCCGAGCTGGTGCCGGAGCTTGTCCAATGCGTCGCCCTTGTGCGTGGCGACCACGGACAGGTCGATGACGGCCTTGCCCTCGGTGGTCTGCACGCCGTCCCAGGAGGAGGGGCCCTCGCGGACGTCCTCGACGGCCCGGAGCGCGTCGGCGTCGGTGCACTCGCGCACGTGCAGGGCCGCGCCGGCGGGTTTGGGCTCGACCCGGGCGCCCTCGTAGCGTTCGGCGATCGCGGACAGCTCGGCCACGAGCTTGTCGCGCAACCGCTGGTCCTCGCTGGAGAGCGCCCGGGTGAAGCCGATGTCGAACTCGGACCCGTGGGATCCGACCAGGTGCACTTCGGAAGGCAGGCGGGACAGGGCCGCCAGGTCGCGCAGGGCGCGACCCGAGATGACCGCGACCTTGGTCTGCGGCAGGTTCGCGAGCGTCCGCAGGGCCGAGACCGATTCCGGGATCGGCTTGGCCTGCGAGGGATCGGTCACAATGGGAGCGAGCGTGCCGTCGTAGTCGCACGCGATCAGCAGTTGCGGAACGCGGGCGAGCAGGGTGAGGGCCGAGCGGAGCTCTTCGGAGGAAGCGGGGCTCTCCGGAGCACGACCCTCTGGGCTAGGTGCGGTCATCTGGCGTATCTCTCCAACACCGTCGTTGCGGATTATGTGTGCCTACCGGCCCCTGCCTGCCGTTTTCAGTCGGCGGAGGGCAGGCTGCCCGGATTGTACGCCGCGCTGCGCTCCGGAACGCCGAGCGCCGTGAGGAAGCTGCGGGCCCAACGTGAGACGTCGTGCTTGCGCAGGTACCTCCTCATGGCGCGCATTCGTTTCATCTTATCTTCGGCGGACGCGTTCGCCGCTGTCACAAATCCGTCTTTCAAATCGGTCAGATCATGCGGATTCACCAGGAACGCCTGCCGCAGATCGCCTGCGGCACCGGCGAACTCGCTGAGCACCAGCGCCCCGCGGTTGTCGACCTGGCTGGCGACGTACTCCTTCGCGACGAGGTTCATCCCGTCGCGCAGAGGTGTCACGGCCATCACGTCGGCGGCCTGGTACAGGGCCGCGAGCTCGTACCGGTCGAAGGACTGGTGCAGGTAGTGGACCGCGGGCAGGCCGACCTGCCCGTACTCCCCGTTGATGCGCCCGACCTCGCGTTCGACCCGCTCGCGCAGGGCGATGTACTGGTCGACCCGCTCCCGGCTGGGGGTGGCGACCTGGATCATGACGGCCTTGGGGACCTCCAGGCGGCCGTCTTCGAGCAGTTCGCGGAACGCCTTGAGGCGCCGTTCGATGCCCTTGGTGTAGTCGAGCCGGTCGACGCCGAGGATGATCGTCTCCGGTTCGCCGAGTTCGGCGCGGATCTCCTTGGCGCGCTGGCGGACCCGTTCGGTGCCGGCGACCTCTTCGTTGGCGGCGGTGTCGATGGAGATGGGGAAGGCGTCGGCCCTGACGAGGCGGTCGTCGACGGTGACGTAGTGCCCTCTCGGCCGGTAGCCGAGCAGGTGGCGGGTGAGCGCGAGGAAGTTCTGCGCCGCGAGGGGCCGCTGGAAGCCGACGAGGTCGGCGCCGAGGAGGCCCTTGAGGATCTCCATGCGGTGGGGGAGTTGCATGAACAGTTCGACGGGCGGGAACGGGATGTGCAGGAAGAACCCGATCCGCAGGTCCGGGCGGCGCTCGCGGAGCATGCCGGGGACGAGCTGGAGCTGGTAGTCCTGGATCCACACGACCGCGCCGGGTGCGGCTTCGCGGGCGGCCACTTCGGCGAACCGCTCGTTGACCTCGTAGTAGGACTTCCACCAGGAGCGGCGGAAGACGCGGGGTTCGACCGCGTCGTGGTACAGCGGCCACAGGGAGGCGTTCGAGAACCCCTCGTAGTAGCGGAGTACTTCGCTCTCGCTGAGCTCGACCGGGAGCAGCGTGACGCCGTCCGCGGTGAAGCGCTCGGGGGCGGCGCCGGCGATGCCGGCCCAGCCGATCCAAGTGCCCTGGTTGGCCTGGAGAACTGGTTCGAGGGCGGTGACGAGGCCGCCAGGGGATCGGCGCCAGGTTTTGTTTCCCTCTTCATCGACGACTGCGTCGACGGGGAGGCGGTTGGCGACGACGATGAACGATGCGTTGCTCAATGTGTTCCTCCTTTCCGCAAGCTTATCGGGGGAGGGGCTCCAGAGGGCCGCGGTGACGTACGGGGCTGCGCGCGAGGCCCGATTGGCGGATGCCCCCGCGGGCTTGACATCATTGGTACCGGTCAGTTCCGTACCGCCCGTCGCACAGCAGAGGATCAGCGTGGCGCAGTTCATCTACACCCTGGAAAAGGCGCGCAAGGCGCACGGTGACAAGGTCGTCCTCGACGACGTCACCCTGTACTTCAACCCGGGTGCGAAGATCGGCGTGGTCGGCCCCAACGGCGCCGGCAAGTCGAGCCTGCTCAAGATCATGGCGGGCATCGACCAGGTCTCCAACGGCGAGGCGAAGCTCGCGAACGGCGCCACGGTGGGCCTGCTCGCGCAGGAGCCGCCGCTGACCGAGGGCAAGACGGTCATGGAGAACGTCCAGGAGGCCGTCGCGCCGATCCAGGCGAAGCTCGACCGGTTCAACGAGGTCGCCATGGAGATGGCCACCGACTACACCGACGAGCTGATGAACGAGATGGGCAAGCTCCAGGAGGAGCTCGACGCCGCGAACGCGTGGGAGCTGGACTCCAAGCTCGAACAGGCCATGGACGCCCTGCGCTGCCCGCCCGGCGACGAGCAGGTGGACCACCTCTCCGGCGGCGAGCGCCGCCGCGTCGCCCTGTGCAAGCTCCTCCTCGAAGAGCCGGACCTGCTGCTGCTCGACGAGCCCACCAACCACCTCGACGCCGAGTCGGTCCTGTGGCTGGAGCGCCACCTGGCCTCCTACCCCGGCGCCGTCATCGCCATCACGCACGACAGGTACTTCCTGGACAACGTCGCCGAGTGGATCCTGGAGCTTGACCGCGGCCGGACCTACCCGTACGAGGGCAACTACTCCACCTACCTGGAGAAGAAGGCCGAGCGCATGAAGGTGGAGGGCCGCAAGGACTCCAAGCTCCAGAAGCGCCTGCGCGACGAGCTCGAATGGGTCCGGTCGAACGCGAAGGCCCGCCAGACCAAGTCCAAGGCCCGCCTGGGCCGGTACGAGGAGATGGCGGCCGAGGCCGACAAGACCCGCAAGCTCGACTTCGAGGAGATCCAGATCCCGCCGGGCCCGCGCCTGGGCTCGACGGTGATCGAGGCGAAGGACCTGTACAAGGGCTTCGACGGCAACACCCTCATCAACGGCCTGAGCTTCAGCCTGCCGCGCAACGGCATCGTGGGCATCATCGGCCCCAACGGCGTCGGCAAGACCACGCTGTTCAAGACCATCGTCGGCCTGGAGAAGCCCGACTCGGGCGAGGTCAATGTCGGCGGCACCGTCCAGCTGTCCTACGTGGATCAGAACCGGTCGGGCCTGGACGGCGACAAGTCGGTGTGGGAGGTCGTCTCCGACGGCCTCGACTACCTCATGGTCGGCAAGGTCGAGATGCCCAGCCGCGCCTACATCGCCGCGTTCGGCTTCAAGGGCCCGGACCAGCAGAAGCCCGTCAAGGTCCTCTCCGGCGGCGAGCGCAACCGACTCAACCTGGCGCTCACCCTCAAGGAGGGCGGCAACGTGCTCCTCCTCGACGAGCCCACCAACGACCTCGACGTCGAGACGCTCTCCAGCCTGGAGAACGCCCTCCTGGACTTCCCCGGCTGCGCCGTGGTCATCTCGCACGACCGGGCCTTCCTCGACAAGGTCGCCACCCACATCCTCGCGTGGGAGGGCGACCCGGCCACCGGCGAGCCCGCCTGGTTCTGGTTCGAGGGCAACTTCGAGTCCTACGAGAAGAACAAGGTCGAGCGCCTCGGCGCCGAAGCGGCCAAGCCGCACCGCGTCACCCACCGGAAGCTCACCCGGGACTAGCCGTGGCGCGCTTCACGACCGACGTCGCACTGCGCTGGTCCGACATGGACGTCTTCGGGCACGTCAACAACAACAAGTTCATGGTGCTGCTCGAAGAGGCCCGCGTGGCGATGATGTTCGACGCCGCCGCGGACGCCGGGATCGCCGGCTTCCGCGAAGGCGTCGTCGTCGCCCGCCACGAGGTCGACTTCCTGCTCCCCGTGGTCGTCCCCGCCGAGACGCGCGTCGAGATATGGGTCGAGCGGATCGGGAACTCCTCGTTCACCTTCGCCTACGAGCTCTTCGCGAACGACAAGCTCGCGCTCAAGGCCAAGACCGTGATGGTCCCGTTCAACACCGAGACCCAGCGGCCCCGGCGCATCACCGACGACGAGCGGGCGTTCCTGGAGCGATGGACGGACTGACCGCCGGCGACGGCCTCGCCTTCGCCGCCCGCGTCGCCCGCCTCGACCCCGACGCCCCCATCCTCGCCCGCGAGGGCCGCCTCTGGGCGACCCTGCCCATCGGCGTCCTCGCCGTGCGCGACGGCGCCGGCATCCCCGACGGCGTCTACCGCGCCGCCGGCCTCGCCGCCGGGGACGCGACC
>NZ_QFRW01000289.1 GCF_003265355.1 Glycomyces dulcitolivorans
CCCGCGGCCGTCGCCCTCGCCGCGCTCGCCGCCGAACCGGCCGAGACCGCCCTGCCCCTGGTCGAGGCCCTGCCGCGCACCGCAGAAGCGCGCCTGGCGCAAGTGCGCCTGGCCGCCGAGACCGGCTCGGACCGCACCGACCCGCTCCTGGCCGACGCCGCCGCCGAACTCGGCGCCGACTGGCGCCTGGACTGGTACCGCGGGGTGGCCGCGCTCGGCGACGGCGGCCGCATGCCGAAGGCCGAGTACTGGTTCTCGCGCGTCCGGGCGTTCCTGCCCGGCGAGCTGGCCCCCTTGCAGGCCTTGGCGATCTGCGCCGAGCCCGGCGGCGGGGCCGAGCAGCACGCCCGCGTGTGGCGCACCGACCGCGGCTTCACCAGCGCCGCGTTCGGCCTCGCCCGCGGCAAGGGCGACTACGCGGCCCTCGAAGCGGTCCCGGCGTCCTCGTCGAGCCACTCCGCGGCCCGCCAAGCACTGCTCGCCAAGCTGGTCCGCGCCCCGCGCGTCACCCTCCCCGACCTCAAGCGCGCCGCGTCCCTCCTCGAAGGACTGACCACTCTGGACCGTTCCGAGGCCGACCTGCTGGAGGCCGAGCTGTGGCGCGCGGCCGCCGGCGTCCTCGACGTCACCGGCCCCGACCCGCACTCGCACCTCTACAACGTGCCGTTCACCGCCGAAGCGGTCGCCACCGCGCGGGAGGCGGCCCTGCGCCGCATCGCCGGGAGGACTCCCGCGCCGCGCGTGCGATGGTCGGTCGTCGGCGAGGCCAACCGGGTCCGGCCCCGCACCTGGCTCTGAACCCCCACCGCCCCACCTCCGACGAAGGGAACCCCCGATGACCGACACCACCGCCTTCACGCTCACCGCGGACCAGAACAAGTACGTCCCGCCCGGCACCGCCGAGATGGCCGCGGTCCTCAGCGTCGACTGCCGCACCACCGAGACGGCCGCCGCCGAAGTCGCCGAGGTCATCGTCATCGACCGCTCCCCGTCCATGGGCGGCCCCAAGCTCGCCGAGGCCAAGCGCGCCGCCAAGGCCGCCCTCGACGCCCTGCGCGAGGACGCCCACTTCGCGATCGTCGCCGGCGGCCACGACGCCACCCAGCTCTACCCCGGCGACGGCGGCCTCGCCACCGCCGAAGCCAAGCACCGCAAGGCGGCCGCGCTCGCGATCGACAAGATGACCCTCGGCAACCTCACCTACACCGGGGTGTGGCTGCGCTGCGCCGCCGACCTGCTCGCGACCCGCCCCGGCGCGATCGGCCACGTCCTGCTCCTCACCGACGGCATGGTCAACCAGGACGACCGGTCCTACAACGCCGACCTCGCCTACTGCGAGGGCAAGTTCGCGTGCGACGCGGTCGGCATCGGCATCGACTGGGACCCCGACCAGCTCAAGCAGATCGCCGACCGCTTCCAGGGCACCAGAGCGTTCATCGAGGACCTCGCCGACCTGACCGACTACTTCACCGAGGTCTGCGGGAAGGCCATGGGCAAGGCCTTCGGCGACGTGGCGATCCTCGTCAAGACCCCCGCCGACGTCGCGATCGCCTCGCTCCGCCAGGTCTACCCGACCCTCCAGGACCTCGCCGGCCACCGCCGCGACCTCGACGGCCGCACCGCCCTGTTCCCCTTGGCCGCGTGGGGCAACGAGTCCCGCGAGTACATGCTGGACGTCACCGGCCCGGCCTGGCGGGTGGGGGAGGAGATCCGCGCCGCCCAGGTCCTCCTCGTCCGCGGACCTGACAACGAGGTCCTCGCCCGCGCCAACCTCCTCATGTGCTGGACCGACGACCCGGTTCTGAACACCGAGGTGAACGCCAAGGTCGCCGTCCACACCGGACAGGTGCAGCTGGCCGAGGAGGTCCGCACCGGCCTCGCCGCGCTCCGCAGCGGGGACGCGCCGACCGCCACGCAGCACTTCGCGACCGCCCGCACACTCGCCGAGCAGGCCGGGAACCAGGCGACCGCGCGCCTCATCGACCGGATCATCGACTTCGACCCCGGCACCGGCACCGCCCGCCTCAAGCAGGGCATCACCGAGGCCGACCGGCTCCAACTCGATGTCGGCACCGACGTCACCGTCCGCACCCCCACCACGCGAACGGAGCTGACGTGACCGTCACCTGCCCCAGCTGCGGCCACGAGTCGGTCGACACCGAGTGGTGCGACGACTGCGGCCGCCCCCTCATCGGCGGCGACCCCGCCCTGCCGCTCCACGCCACCGGCCCGATCCTGCCCGCGCCCCGCTGCCCCGCCTGCGGGGAGCGGCGCCTCGGCCAGTTCTGCCAGGCGTGCGGCTACAACTTCGCCAGCGGCGACGGCGGCCCGTCCCCGATCACCGGCGACACCGCGCTCGCCCCCGACCCGGACCCCCGCCCCGATCCCCTGTCGCAGACCGCCGCCCGGCACCGCCTGCCGACCCCCGATCCGTCCCCTGCCCTGGTGGACACCGGCTTCGAAGTCCACGTCAGCGCCGACCGCGACTTCTTCGACCGCCTCGCCGTCGAAGGCGAGACCGACTCCATCGTCTGGCCGCCCTACGCCCCCGACCGCACGATCTCCTTGCGCGGCGAGAACATCCGCATCGGCCGCGGTCGGCGCGACGGCACCGAGCGCCCCGAGATCGACCTGTCCGCGCCGCCCGCCGACGTCGGCGTCTCCCACCTCCACGCCGTCCTCATGCGCACCGGCGACACCTGGTCCATCGTGGACCTCGGCTCCTACAACGGGACCCGCCTCGGCGGCCGCCGCCTCGAAGCCAACGTCCCCGTCCCCCTCCCCGAAGGCACGGTCGTCCACCTCGGCGCCTGGACCGCCCTCCGCCTGCGCCGCAAAGGAAAGGACGCGCAATGAGCACCGCCCTCACCGGCCCCCGCGCGAGCCTCGACGGCGACCCGCTCGCCACCCGCCTCGACCTCGTCCACCGCACCGCCTCCCCGCCGCGGCTCCTGGTCCGCGCGGTCGCCGCCGTCGCGGCCCTCGCCGCCATGCTCACCGCCCTCGCGGTCGCCGCCGCGGCCGCCAACGACGCCCTCGACGTCATCGGCCACGAAGCCGGACCCCAGGTCGTCGCCACCACCGACCTCTACTTCGCGCTCTCCGACGCCGACGCCCAGGTCGCCACCCTCCTGCTCCTCGGCACCTCCGACCCCGAAGCCGCCGCCGAAGCCGAGACCCGCTACGCCCAGCGCCGCGGCGAGATCGCCGGCGCCCTCCTCGAAGCCCACCGCCTCGCCGGCGGCGACGCCGCCCAGCGCACCACCATCGAGACCGTCATGGAGCACTACGGCGAGTACGAGCAGCTCGCCGCCGAAGCCCTCCTCCTCGCCGACCAGGCCGCCTACCCGCAAGGGGAGGCCCCGCCCGAGGTCGTCGCCGCCTACCGCGAGGCCGGCGACCTCATGAGCGGCCAACTGCTCCCCTTGTCCTACAACCTGACCCTGGAGAACGCAACCACCGTCCGCGAGTCCTACGACAGGGCCCAAGGCCGCATCGACACCGGCCTGCTCGTCGTCGCGATCGGCGGCGCGATCGCGCTCGCCGCCCTCGTGTGGCTCCAGATCCACATCGCCCGCGGCTTCGGCCGCGTCTTCAACCCCTCCCTCCTGGTCGCGACCGCCGTCTGCCTGCTCTACCTCGGCACCGGCCTCACGGTTCTCAACGCCGAGCAGTCCGCCCTCCAAGAGGCCAAAGAGGACGGTTTCGACTCGGCGCTCTCCCTCGCCCGCGCCAACGCGGTCTCCAACGCGCTCTACGTCGACCAGGTCCGCTACCTCCTCGACGACGAGCGCGCCCTCGTCTACGAGCAGACGTTCTTCGACAAGGTCCAGGCCCTCCTCTACGTCGAGGCCGACAATCTGGAGGACTACCGCGAGAAGCTCACCGAGCTGTGGGAGCCCCAGTTCGCCGTGGTGCCGAGCGACGGCCTCCTCGGCGCCGGGCTCCAAGGCGGCTACACCATGAGCACCAGCGAGTCCTGGCAGGCGCTCCTGGAAACCGATGCGGCGATGCGCGCCGACACCGGCTCCGACGCCTCCCGGCTTGAGGCCGCCCGAGCCGCCTACGAGGCCTACGACGAGGACCTCGACAACCTCACCGGGGAGCACCTGACGACGTTCCGCGCCGGGATCGACGAGGGCGAGAAGGCCATCGCCGACTTCGCATTCCTCCTCCCGGCCGCCATGGTCGCCTTGGCCGCCTTCACCTTCACCGGCATCGCGCCCAGACTCAGGGAGTTCCGATGAGACGCGCCGCCCCCCTGCTCGCCGCCGCCTGCGCCCTGCCGCTGGCCGCGGCCGGATGCGCCGCCGACAGCGAGTCCATACTGGACGCCGACGTCCTCCGCATCGCCGTCCAGACCGACCAGCCGCTCATCGGCTGGGAGAACGACGACGGCGAGTACGAGGGCTACGACGTCGACACCGCCCGGTACCTCGCCGACTACCTCGGCAAGGACATCGAGTGGGTCCCGATCCTCACCGCCGACCGCGAGACCGTGCTCCTGGAGGACCGCGCCGACCTCACCATCGCCTCCTTCTCGATCACCCAGGAACGCAAGCAGAGCATCGACTTCGCCGGCCCCTACGCGATCGTCCACCAGGACCTCCTGGTCCGCGCCGACGACACCACCATCAACGAGCTCGCCGACATCGAGGGCCGCCGCCTGTGCTCCACCAGCGGCTCCAACGTGGCCGACCGCATCACCGTCGAGCACGGCGTCTCCGCGATCCCCGTCGAGGCCGCCGACGCCATCGAGTGCCTCGCGATGCTCGTCGACGGCGAGGTCGACGTCATCGCCACCGACGACCGCATCCTCGCCGGCCTCGCCTGGCAGTCCGGCGGCCAGACCCGACTCGTCGGCGCCGGTTACTCCGAAGAGCGCCTCGGCATCGGCATGCGGCCGGGCGACACCGCCGGATGCGAGGCGATCAACCGCGCCATCACCGCGATGTACGCCGACGGGACCGCCGAGCTGCTCATGCAGCAGTGGTTCGCGCCCGCCGGGATGGACCTCTCCTCGATTCCCATTCCCCAGTACGAAGGATGCGAATGATGGCCGCCCTCACCGCCGCACCGCAGGGCACGACCCGCTCGCCCCGCGCCGTCATCGCCGCCTGCGCCGTCGGCACCTCCCTGGAGTGGTACGACTTCTTCCTCTACGGCACCGCCGCCGCGCTCGTGTTCGGCCCGCTGTTCTTCCCCTCGGCCTCCCCGGCCGCCGGGACCCTGCTCGCCTTCGCCACCTACGGCATCGGCTTCGCCGCCCGCCCGATCGGCGGCATCCTCTTCGGACACCTCGGCGACCGGGTCGGCAGACGGAACGTCCTCGCCGTCTCGCTGCTGCTCATGGGCATGTCCACCTTCCTCATCGGCATCCTGCCCACCTACAACAGCATCGGCCTCGCCGCGCCGGTCATCCTCGTGCTCCTGCGGTTCCTCCAGGGCCTGAGTCTCGGCGGCGAATGGGGCGGCGCAGTGCTCCTCTCCATCGAGCACGACCGCCGCGACCGCTGGGGCGCGGCGGCCGCCTGGGTCCAGTTCGGCGTCCCCGCAGGCAACCTCCTCGCCGCGGGCGTCCTGGCGGGCTCCAACCTCATGCTCAGCGACGAGGCGTTCATGACCTGGGGCTGGCGCCTGGCGTTCCTGGTCTCGGCGCTGCTCGCCCTGGTGGGCCTGTGGATCCGCGGCAACGTCGCCGAGTCGCCGCTGTTCTCCTCGATCCGCGCGGTCCCGGCGAACCCGCTGGGGGAGGTGTTCCGCACCCACAAGCGCGCCCTGCTGGCCGCGTTCTGCACCCGCATCGGCGTCGACGTGGCCTTCTACGTCTTCACCCTGTACCTCATCACCTACCTGATCGAGGTCGCCGACGTGTCCCAGGACGTCGGCCTCGGCGCGGTCCTGGCCGGATCTGCGGTGCAGCTGCTGCTCATCCCGTGGTTCGGCCGCCTCTCGGACCGCATGGGCCGCAAGGGCATCATGGCCGCCGGTGCCGTGGCGGCGGCGGTGTGGGCCTGGCTGTTCTTCCCGCTGCTGGACACCGGCTCGACGGCGTTCATCGCGGTCGCCGTGATCGTCGCACTCGTGGCCCACGCCGCGATGTACGGCCCGCAGGCGGCGTTTATCGCCGAGCGCTTCGAGACGCGGGTCCGCTACTCGGGGACCTCCCTGGGCTACCAGCTCGCGGGGGTTCCGGGCGGGGCGCTGGCCCCGCTCATCGCGATCGGCCTCTACGGCGCCTTCGGGACCGGCGCGATCGCGCTCTACACGAGTGCGGCCCTGGGCATCACGCTCCTGGGCCTGTCGATGGCCCCGGCCCCGGCCGCGCGGTGACATGAGAGGGGCCGGTCGATCCTCCACCAAGAATCGACCGGCCCCGTCCGCGCGACATTACTAGAGTTGCAATGCCGCACGGTGGAGGCGCGTCGGCGTTTCGCGCTGCTGGCGCTCGGACTGGGGGTCCGCGACAGCGACGAGCCGGCCGCGCCGGGCACTAGGTGTTCTCGGGCTGGGCGATGAGCTTGCGGGCGCGTTCCAGGATCCAGTCGCACCACTCGTCGCCGATCCAGGCACCGCGCCATTCGGGGACGGGTCCGGGCTCGTCGACGAACCGGCAGATCTCGCGCGGCCCCGCGCCGTCGTTGCACTCGATGCGGTACTCGGACGGGCCGAGCGGGTGGCCGCCTGCGCTCACGCCGACATGGAAGAGCGCGAACACCGCAGGGCCTCTTCTGAAGTCGCCGAGCCAGCCGTCTTCGTTCGGGTGGGGTGCGGTCTCAGCCTTCACAGAAGCGCACCTTCCCGGACCGGTCGTCGAAGCCGACCCCGTTGTAGAAGACTTTGTAGGCGGCGTCTTCGACCCAGACTTTCCAGTCGGGCGCGAAGGTGCGCCAGCCGTCGCCCCAGGTTGCGTGCAGGCGACCGGAGTTGAGACCGGAGACGATCAGGACGATGTCGGCGGCGTTGCCGTCGGCCGACACTTGGAACGAGTCGGGGGCGACTGGGCTTGAGGCCCGGACGGTGAAATCGGTGTGCCCATCGGTGAACCGCCCCCGTTCGAGTTGGCCGCTAGTTGGTTTGTCCATCGCGTGTCCTCCACTTCAGAGCCGTTGCGAGCGGCGATTGCTGCCGGCGATGCTTCGAGAGTAGGACCGGGGACGGGACTCCACAAGAGCGAAACACCTGGTAGGGCGGTGCGCAGTTAGGCTGCGGCACAGAGGGTCGGCAGTAATCGTCGGCAGTTTTTCGTGCAAAACTGCCGACCGTTTCTGAGCGTTGTGGAATCGGCGAAAGCTGTGATAATGAATGGATGTCGACCGCATCAGAACTTCTCAGGATTGTCGGCCAAGTTTTGGCGCGCCTGCGCGTACAGGCCAACAAGACGACCAACGACCCGGAGGCTTGCGCGATCGTCGGATCGTCGAGGTCTCTCAAGCGAATCGAACAGGGGATCAAGACACGAGTCAACTTCGCGCAGATTGGCCGACTCTGCGACTACTACGGGGCTCCGGCAGAGGTCAAATACGAGATGGAGCGCCTATGGCGCTTGGCAGACTCGAAGATCTGGGCCCAGCCCAGCCACGCGATCGCCAACTCCGGATGGGACTCGTACCTGGAGTTCGAAGGGATGGCGGTCGGTCTGGCCCAGTATGAGTGCTTGGTGCCACCGGGCCTCGCACAGACCGAGCGCTTCATGCGCACACAGTTCGAGCGAAGCGGCGAAGACCAGAAAAAGATCCCGGGCCTGATCGAGGAACGACTCCGCAGGCAGGAGGAGTTCGAATCGCGCCTCGGCGGCATCGTGTGGCGGGCGCTCCTGAGCGAGGCGGTGCTGCACAACGGATGTGACGACGAGCAGCTTCGCCGCATGCTTGAGCTCGATGAGCACGAGAACGTGACTATCAACTACCTGCCCTTCTCTGGGGCGCCATACGCGAAGATGAGTGTGCCTTTCTCCGTACTATCCTTGAGAGATCATGAGACCCCTAGCATCGTCTATCTGGAGAGCCCCTACGAGTACCGCTTCTATGAGAAGCAGGATGCGGTGGGGCTCTACACCCAGATCTTCGAGGCGAGGGATCTCCAGGCCAAGTCTCTGAAGGAGTTCCATCGATGAGCCAGGATGGGTGGCGCAAGTCGAGTCGGAGTGATGGTGCTGCGAACAGTAACTGCGTTGAAGCGCGCGTGGCTCCGTGGCGGAAGTCGAGCCGAAGCGAGGGTGCTGCGAACAGCAACTGTGTCGAGGCCCGCCCCGCTACCTCCGGATTCCAGGTCCGGGACAGCAAGCTCGCAGAAGACTCCCCGATCTTCGATCTCCCCGCTGCCGACTTCTCCGGCCTGCTCCGCGCCGCTGGTCGGTCGTTAGATCCAAGGCCACAACGTTTGAGGGGCGCTCCCGCCGGGAGCGCCCCTCAAACGTTTGGGTTGACATCCTTGGGAGCGATGACCTGCCGGAGTGTGCGCTGCCAGGTGAACCGCTCGGTGGGTCCAGCGGCGGTGTCGACGAAGTCCACTCGCACGTACCACCCCGGCTCATAGTCGGGCGGCGCGACGCCGAGCGTGCCCCGGACGAAGTCGCCAAGCTCAGCCACGGACATCTCCTGGGTGGCTTCCAGGTGCCGCTGGTAGTCGTCTTCACTGATCGTCATCATTCCCCCTCCGGCGGGACACGGAGCTCGGCCAGCTTCGCCAGCATCTCCTCGTTGTCCTTGAGGTGGTTCACCATCTGGAAGAGCTGGTCGCGCTCCTCACCTGTCACCGGCACCTGGTCGTCGACGAGCACCCACACCAGACCTTGCACCAGCCGCCAGTACTCCCCGGCGGCCTGCATGCCCTCATAGACATCGAGGAACCGCTGCGGCATCCGCGGCAGGAGCCGCTCGACCACCGCGTCGGTGAGGTCGTAGAAATCGTCCTGGTCCATGCTCATCGTCTCCTCGGATTCCGCCTGACACCCGGCCCCTTGACCGGCCATCCCGCCTCGACACTCCCGTCCGGGCGCACGACCGCCTGTACCGTGACACCTCGGTGGATCCCCTCTGCGATGAAATTCCGCCCGGTCAGATCCGGGCTGACCTTGCTCGGCCGGTCGGCGATCGCGGCGAGCGCTTCACTGATGTCCTGATCGTCCCAGCCTTCAGGGAACTCGGTCTTGCCTGGGCGACCCGTCCCGAAGGCGTGGCCGCCCTTCTCCGGGTTGTCGTCATCCCCGTTCACCACGTGATAGAGGTCGGACCAACCTATCCGGTGCGGTTTGCCGACCGGGTATCCGGTCGACCTGAAATCAGGCGGCTCGGGTGGCGGCGCGGCAGGTGCAGTCCGTCCGGGAGGGGGCCCTCCGCCTCCGCTCGAAGCCGAGCGCGCTGAGCTGATTGCGGCCCTCCGCAGCGGACTCGGTGCTTCTTCCGATTTCGGCCATGAGACTTCGCGCCCGGTCGAGGGCGGTGCTGATGGCGGAGATCAGGGCATCGATCGAGGATATGAGAGGCTCCGTCAGGGGTAGCGGCTACCGCGCCAGAGCTTATCCCGAATCGCGCCGTCAGTCGGTCTAACTCGCGGTCGAGGTTGTCGAGGCGGGTGCGGACGTCCTTGGCGTCGGGGTGATCGAGCTCCTCGAAGATGGCAAGGGCCGCTTCCCAGTTGCGGCGGGCGGTCGCGTGGGAGCCCATGGCCTGGCGGGCGTCGCCGAGGTGGGTGAGGACCTCGGCCTCGGCGGGGCGGAAGGCGAGTTCGCGGAAGCGCGCCAGGGCGTGCTCGTACTCGGCGACGGCCCGGTGGTGGTCGCCGAGGCGGTGGTGGACCGTGCCGATCTCGTCGCGCGCGGCCGCTTCGCCGGCGAGGTCGCCGAGCTCCCCGAACAGGGCCGCGGCCTGCTCGCAGTAGGGAAGGGCGCGTTGGGGATCACCGACGAGGAGGTGGTGGCAGCCGATCGTGTAGAACGCCCGGGCCTGGCCGACCCGGTCGCCCGCCGACTGGAACAGGGCGAGCGCGCCGGTGCAGTGGTCGAGCGCCTCGGCGAACCGCCGCTGCCGCCGCCACAGCCGGCCGAGTTGGAGGTGGGCGTGGGCCTGGCCTATCTCGTCGTGCCCGGCCCGGCCCAGCTCCAGCGCCCGCTCCAGGTGGCCGTGCGCTTCGGTGAACCGGTCCAGGCGGCCGCAGGTCTGGCCGAGGAGGCGGAGCATGCGGGTCTGGGCGGGGACGTCGCCGAGGCGGGTCGCCGCGTCGAGGCCCTGCTCGCTCACGACCGCGATCTCCTGCCAGCGGCCGCGCCGGTTCAGGTAGTCGGGGAGGGTCCAGGCCAGCTGCCAGCAGTGCACGTCGCGGCCGAGGGCTGACGCGTGGTCGATCGCCGCAAGCAGGACGGCGGTCTCGGCGGCGAACCATCGCATCGCCTCGTCCCCGTTCGCCAGGCGCTGCGGCGTGACGCCGTCCGCCATGGGGGCCAAGGCGATCGGGTTGCGGGTCGGGTCCAGCAGCCGGTCGGCGGCGTAGGCCGTGTGCAGGTAGTGGTCGAGGATCCGGAGCGAGGCCGCGTCCCGCTCGGGCGAGGACCCGGCGAGTTCGGTCGCGTAGGCCCGCACCAGGTCGTGGAAGCCGTACCGGTGCTCGGGCGTCCACAGCAGCAGACTCGCCTCGACCAGCTCGGCCAGCGCCGCCCGGGTCGGGTGGAGGCCGGTCCCGGCCAGGCTCGCCGCGGCCGCGGCCGCCCAGTCCGGGCCCGGGTGGAGCGCCAGCAGCGGGAGCAGGCGCGCCGCCTCGGGGCTGAGCTGCCGATAGGACCAGTGCAGGAGCGTGCGCACGTCGGTCTCGGGGTCGGTGGCGCTGAGGCCGTCGAGGAGGTTTGCGGCGGCGTCGAGCTCGTCGGCGAGGACCGCGAGCGCGTCGCCGGGCCGCGAGGCCGCGCTCGCCGCGACCACCGACAGCGCCAGCGGCAGGCCCCGGCAGACGTCCATGATGCGCTGCACCGCATCGAGATCGGCCGCCAGCCGGTCGGCCCCGAGCCGCCCGGCCAGGAGCGCCCGCGCCTGCGGCTCGGACATGGCGTCGAGCGGCACCACCAGCGCCCCGGTCGAGGCGATCAGGCCGGTGAGGCGGTTGCGGCTGGTCACCACCACCGCGCAGTCGGAGGCCCCGGGCAGCAGCGGACGCACCTGCGCGGGGTCCTTCGCGTTGTCCAAGACCAAGAGGACCCGCTTGTCCGACAACAGCCTCCGGAACCGGGCCGCCCGCAGCTCGGTCCCGACCGGGACCGACGCGGGGGAGTCGCCGAGGGCCTCGATGAACGACCGCAGCACCTCCCCGGGGTCGGCGGCCTGCTCGCCGGGGCCGAAGCCGCGCAGGTCGGCGTACAGGCGCCCGTCGGGGAACTCGCCCGCGACCCGGTGCGCCCAGTGGACCGCGACCGCGGTCTTGCCCATCCCCGCGCTCCCGGAGACGACGGCGACCCGCGCCGCGCCTTCGTCCACAATGGTGTCCAGCTGCTTCAATTCGCGGTCCCTGCCGGAGAACACGCGAAGGTCGAACGGCAGCAGGTCGACCGGAGCCGCAGGCAGCACCGTCCGGACCGGTGCCGCGGCGACGCCGGGAACGCTCCCGGTGAGGACTTGCCGGTGGACCTCCTGGAGCTCGCGGTCGGGCTCGGTCCCCAGCGTCTCGATCAGCATCGCGCGCGTCTCGCGGTACACCGCAAGGGCTTCGCCGCGCCTGCCCGACCGCGCGAGCGCGAGCATCAACTGCGCCGCCAAGTGCTCCCGCAAGGGCGCCTGCGCGAGCCGCACCCGCAGCTCGCCGACCAGCCCGGCGTGCGCGCCCAGGTCCATGCCGAGGTCGATGTGCTGCTCGGCGACCTGGTCGAGCCGCTCCTGCAGCGCAGTGCGGATGCCGTCGAAGCGGGCGCCCGCGACCACGTCCTGGTAGGGTTCGCCGCGGATGAGCGCGAGCGCGTCGGCGAAAGCCGCTGCGGCGTCGGCGCTCCGGCCGTCGGCGCGGGCCCTGCGGGCCCGCTCGACGTACCGGTCGAAGTCCCACAGGTCGAGCTCCCCGGGCTCGACGCGGAGCCGGAAGCCCTGGTCCCACTGGATGCGCGGGGACTCGTCGCCATCCTCGGCCAGCAGGTTGCGCAGCTTCCACACGTAGCTGCGCAGGTTCGACTCGGCGGAGGGGGTCGGCTCGTCCCAGGTCAGCTCGATCAGGCGGGAGCGGCTCAGCGTCCGGTTCGGACTGCTGAGCAGGGCCGCCAGGACGGCGCGCTGGCGCGGGCCGCCGAGCCGCAGCCGGCGACCGTCCGACTCCGCCTGGAGCGGTCCCAGCACCCTGAAGCGCATGGCGCAAACGTTAACAGGACGGGTCTCCGATACGAACGGTGCACTGTGGGCTGCACCGTGCGTGACCAGTGCGTTCACCTGCGTGCGGCCTCTGCCTATACGTTCCGTATGCGGGACTTGTGCGGGGAGGCACCTACGCTGGCAGGGCCGGTCCCCGCCCCGCCTGCACGACTCCTCACGGTAAGGAACCCCCTATGCCGAGAACCCCCTTCAAACGCCTCAGCCTCAGAGCGATCACGCTGTCCACCGTCGCCTTCACCGGCATCGCGGTCACCGCCGGTGTCGCCTGGGCGGCGTTCACCGACAACATGTACCCCACCCAGTACTCGAACGGGCACTGCACGGACGAGAGCGGCCCGAACGGGTGGATCTCCTGCCTGACCGACAACTCCACCGTCACGTACTACATGGACAGCGGCGGCACCAACCAGTTGGAGCCCGAGGACCGCACCGTCGTCATCAACGTGATGAACAGCATCTACGGGCCGACCGACCTCTCCGTCAGCCTCGACACCTCTCCCACGTTCTCCGGCAGCGCCGAGACCGACATCGTCTACGAGGAGAGCGGCATCGGCGTCCCCGACACCGCCTCGGGCGCCACCTTCTGCAACGACGCCGTCAACGAACTCCGCTGCGACCAGCAGTACATCCGCATCCTCGGCGGCGGCCACTACGTGAAGGGCCTGGTCTGCCACGAGACCGGCCACGCGGTGGGACTGCTGCACGGCAACCGGTCGGATCCGCTGGTGAGCAATACCGACGAGCGCCTCGGGTGCATGGAGACGCCCACGAGCGACGGAGAAGTCCTCCAGGACAACAACATCGACAACATCAACGGCACCTACTGAGGAGGAGTCATGCGCAAACGCACCCGCATCGCAGCGGCCGCCGGGCTCGCCGCAGCCGCTTCCGCCACCGGCATCGCGGTCGCGGCGCTCCTCGCGCCGACCGGCCCCGGGGCCGCCGACGAGGTGCTGCTGGGACTCGGCAGCGACAACTACCCGAGCACGACGGCGGAGGACTGGGTGACCTACGCCGACCACGTGGTCGTCGTCGAGGCCGTCTCCGAGGAGACGATCGCACCCTCCGCGGCGGAGGTCGAACGCGGCGAGGGCATCATCGGCCGGACCGTCTCGCTCACCGTCGAGGAGGTGCTCTGGTCGAGGGACGGCGCTCCGGTGGCCGCACCCGCGGCCTGGGACTTCAACGCCTCCGGCTGGCACTTCTCCGAGGGGGACATCGAGAACGCCGTCGAGATGGGGCTCGCGGACTCCCCCCGCGTCGAGGTCGGCCACGAGTACGTCATGGCGATCCGCTGGGAGGCGGCCACCTGCTCCGATGACGGCGACTTCACCCCCGCCAAGTGGCGCGGCCTCGGTGAGGGATCGGCGGTCCCCTTCGACGACGGCGTGCTCGGCAACGGCGAATCGGAAGGCACCGTGCAAGACGCGGAGGCCTTCGCCGCGGACGCCGACGTCCACCCCGACCAGGGAGTCGAGGAGATCCTGGTCGGCCAAGGGGCCGAAGCGATCGTCAGCGCCCTTGAAGACGCGAAGCCCGACACCGCGGCACAGGCCGAGGTGGAGGAGTTCTCCGCCATGCACTCCTGCGTCTGATCGGAAAGGACAATCCCTTGAAGAATCCATCTGAACGGCTGCGGCGCAAGTTCAACCGCGTCACCGTCCGCATCGCGATGCTCGCCGCGGCCGCCCTGGTCGCCGTGTTCGCGATGCCGTCGTCGGCCATGGCCGAGGAGTACTACTTCCAGGACTGCGAGCTTGAGCGGGTGACCTGCCAGTTCGGCGTCGAGGTGGCGGGACCGATCGGCCAGTGCATGACGGCGAACGCCGCCCACGGGAAGACCCAGGTCTGCATCCAGTACGACGGCGACTACGTCTACGTCAGGGACGGGGACGCCGACGGCTACGGCGCGGCGGCCCTCGTCCTCAGCGAGTTCGGCGACATCAACATGCGCTGGTGTGCGAACCGGCACGGCTACGGCTCCTGGGTCAGGTGCAACTTCAACTGGCGCGAGGACGGCGACCACGGGGTGGCCGGCGGGTACATCGTCCAGTATTACGTCGAGGAGATGATGCAGCTCTGGTGGTGGTCCAACAATTAGCCACCCGCTGCTCGACGAGTCTCCCAGGACCTGATCAGGGGCCGGCCGCTTCGGCGGTCGGCCCCTCATCGCGTCGGGCGGCGGCGTGTGCGGCTCGCATACGGAACCTGTACGGCCGGACCCCTACGTTGGCGGAGCAGGTCGCCACCCTCGCCTGCGCCACTCCGCACGGTAAGGACCTCCCATGCCGAAATTCCCTGTGAAACGCCTGAGCCTCAAGGCCATAAGCCTCGCCGCCGTCACCTTCACGACCGTCGCGGTCACGGCGGGAGTCGCCTGGGCGGCGTACACGGACAACATGTACCCCACCACGTACCAGTTGGGCAGCTGCCGCAGCGAGAGCGGCCCCGACGGCGAGATCAGCTGCCAGACCGACAACTCGGCCCTCAACTACTACACGGACGCCTCCGGCACCAACGCGCTCGAAGCGGGCGACAAGTCGGTCGTCGTCAACGTCCTCCAGAACATCTACGGACCGACCGACCTCACCGTCTCCTTCGACTCGACGCCCTCGTACTCCGGCAGCGCCGAGACCGACATCATCTACGAGGAGAGCACCGTGGGCCTCTCCTCCAGCGCCGCCGGCGCCACCTTCTGCAACAACGCCGCGGACACGCGGGGGTGCGACCAGCAGTACGTCCGCATCCGCGGCGGCGGCTACTACACGACCGGTGTGACCTGCCATGAGACCGGGCACGCCGTCGGCCTGCTCCACGGCCAGCAGGCGTCGCCGAGGAAGGCCAACAACGACGAGGCCCTCGGGTGCATGGAGACGCCGACGGACTCCTTCGAAGTCCTCGACGCCAACAACATCTCGAACATCAACTCCACCTACTGAGGAGGAACCATGAGCATCCGCACCCGTATCGCGGCGACCGCCGGAATCATCGCGGCCGCCTCAGCGGTCGGCATCGCCGTCGCGGCCCTCGCCGCACCCGCGGCCGACCCCGGCGACGAGGCCGCCGCCGAGGAAGTGCTGCTCGGGCAGGGCAGCGACCTCTACCCGAGCACGACGGCCGACGACTGGGTCACCTACGCCGACCATGTGGTCGTCGTCGAGGCCGTGTCCGAGGCGACCATCACCCCGACCGCGGCGGAGCTCGAACGCGGCGAGGGCGTCATCGGCCGGACCGTCTCGCTCGCGATCGAGGAGGTGCTGTGGTCGAGGGAGGGCGCCCCGGTGGCGGCCCCCTCGACCTGGCAGTACTCGGCCCTGGGCTGGCACTTCAACGAGGGCGACACCACCGACGCCGTGGAGATGGCGCTCGCGGACTTCCCGCGGGTCGAGGTCGGCCACCAGTACGTCATGGCCATCCGCTGGCAGGCGGCGATCTGCGACGACGACGGCGAGTTCACCCGGGCCCAGTGGCTCGGTCTCGGCGAGGGTTCCGAGATCCCCTACGACGGCGGCACGATCGGCAACGGCGAGTCCGAAGGCACCGTCCAGGACGCGACGGCCTTCGCGGCCGACGCCGAGGACGAAGTGGACCAGGGCGTCGAGGAGATCCTGGCCGGTCAGGGCGCCGACGCGATCGTGAGCGCCCTGGCGGACGCGACCGCGGACACCGCCGCCCAGGCCGAGGCGGCCGAGTTCGCCGCCATGAGCCCCTGCGTCTGACCTGAAAGGACGATCACGTGAACGCCGCTCACTGCAATCGAGGAGATCCCGAAATGATGATCCGCCGTATGCTCATCGGCGCCCTGGCGGCCCTGATGGCAACCGTAGGAGGCCTGGCCATCGCCTCGCCCGCCCAGGCCATACCCACCACGTGCTCGAACCTGGGATACGACAACGGACGCGATGGGGTCACCGACAACGACGCCAACGGCGGGGGAGCGTTCGTCGACGCCATCCTCTGCTGGTCGGCACGGGGCAACGGGTACTACGACACCTACGTCCAATGGACCGTCTACGACACCAGCTCGAACAGCGCGGGCGCGACGCCCCGCCTGGAGTGGACCGGAACCGACGGGGTCGTCCACACCTTCACTCCGCCGTCGAGCCAGCGCGCCTGGGCCAACGGCGAATACACCAACGGGGTCAAGCACACGAACAACATCAAGGGCCTCTACGTCAGAGCCTGCCTGACCAACGCCGACAATCCATCGCACCACTGCGGCCCCAGGGCGTAGCCGCGACCGCCGTGCGGACGCCGCGGCCCAGGCCGAGGCGGAGGAGTTCTCGGTCATGCACTCCTGCGTGTGACCGGAACGCGTCCGCACGCAACGAGGGGCCGACCGCTTCGGCGGTCGGCCCCCTCGTTTTCTCTGGGGCTGTTCAGGTTCGAGCGACTAGGCGTCGAGCGCCTCGTTGATCTTGCGGGCCATCTCGGCCATGACGGGGCTGGGCCCGCCGCGGTGCGCGCGGTCGGCGGCGGCGATGACCGTGCCGATCACGGACCTGAAGTTCGCGGCCTCGGCCGGGTCCTGCTCCTCCAGGAGCTTCACGGACGCGGTGATCGCCGGGAAGACCTGGTCGGCCAGCTCGGCGGTGGACTTGCCGTTGAAGCGGGTGCCCTTCGCGGTGGCGACCACGTGGCCGACGGTCCCGGTCGCGGCCGCCAGGGCCAGGCCCGCGTCGGTGCCGATGCGGTGGGCCGAGCCGGCGATGCCGGCGGCGGACATGAGCGAGACGGCGCCCCAGGCGGCGGTGCGGATGGTGATCTCGTCCTGCGCGGTGATGGTGAGGTTCGACATTTCGGTGCTCCTTCAAGCGGTTCGTTTCTCGGCGGTTCGCCTTGATGAGGCAACTATGCGAGCGCGCTCTGACACGGCACTGACACCGCCCTGACGGTCGCTGACGCCGTCTCAACTCCCGAAACCGCCACTCGACAGCGCGGCGCGGAACCGGTACAGTGACGCTGCTTTACCGATAAATAACTGCTTCGGGAGACCACCCATGACCGAGCGAGTCACCATCCGCGTGGGCGACGCGGTCGCCGAGACCGCCCCCGACCTGTGGGGCCTGTTCATCGAAGACCTCAACGACGCCCTCGACGGCGGCCTCAACGCCGAACGCGTCCGCAACGGCGACTTCGAGTTCGCCGCCACCGACCGCGACGGCTTCCACCCCCTCACCGGCTGGGCCGCCGAAGGCACCGTCCAGGTCCGGACCGAGGCCCCGCTCCACCCGAACAACGCCCACTACGCCGCCCTCACCGGCCCCGCCGCGATCGCCAACGGCGGCTGGGACGGCATCAGTACCGCGCCCGGCGACCGCCTCCGGCTCACCCTCTTCGCCCGCGCCCACCGCGCCCCCGCCGAACTGGAGATCAGCATCGGCGGCGGCCTCGCCACCGCCAGCGCCGTCGTCCAGCCCGGCGACTGGCGCCGCCTCGTGATCGACCTCGAAGCGGCCGCGGCCGGCCGCGGCGAACTCGCCCTCGCCGTCCCCGCCGGCACCGTCCTCGACATCGACGCCGTCTCCCTGCGGCCCCTCGGCGACGACGGCGAGCCCCTCACCTTCCGCCCCGACCTCCTCCAGGCCCTCAAGGACCTCGCCCCCAGCTTCATCCGCTTCCCCGGCGGCTGCCTCGCCCACGGCTACGGCCTCGCGAACATCTACCACTGGAAGGACACCGTCGGCCCCCGCCACGAACGCGTCCACGCCCGCAACATCTGGGGCTACCACCAGTCCCGCCAGATCGGGTACGGCGAGTACTTCGAACTCTGCGAAGCCTTGGGTGCCACCGCGATCCCCATCGTTGCCGCCGGTGTCTGCTGCCAGAACTCCCCGGGCGGCCAGCACGCCGTCCCCGAGTCCGACATGGACGCCTACATCCAGGACGTCCTCGACCTCGTCGAATACGCCAACGGCGGCACCGACACCCGCTGGGGCGCACTGCGAGCCGAACACGGCCACCCCGCGCCCTACGGCCTCCGATACCTCGGCCTCGGCAACGAGGACGAGATGACCGACGACTTCCGGGACCGCTACGCCCGCATCGAGGACGCCCTGCGCGCCGCCCACCCCGAGATCACCGTCATCGGCACCTCCGGGCCCGCCACCTCCGGCCCCGACTACGACGCCGGATGGGCCTTCGCCCGCGAACGCGGTGTCGACGTCGTCGACGAGCACGGCTACCAGAGCCCGCGCTGGCTCCACCAGAACCTCGACCGCTACGGCGCCTACGACCCCGAGGGCCCCAAGGTCTACCTGGGGGAGTACGCGGGCGCTTCGAGCAGGATCCGGTCGGCGCTGGCCGAGGCCGCGTACATGATCGGCCTCGAACGCCACCCGCACGTGGTCCGCCTGGCCTCCTACGCGCCGCTGCTCGCGCGCGTCGGCCACTCGCAGTGGACCCCGGACCTCGTCTACTTCACCGCCGACGAGGTCCGCCTGACCGCTTCCTATTACGTGCAGCGGGCCTTCGGCGCCGAGCGCGGCGACCACGTCCACGCGGTCGAACTCGAAGGGGCCCAAGGCTTCACGCGGCCGGTCCCGAGCGAGGGCACCGTCCGGCTCCGGTCGGGCCGCGCCGAGATCGCCTTCACCGAGGTGACCGTGGACGGGAACCCGATCCCCGACGTCGTCACCGCCCCCGGCGGCGACGGGGTCCTCCTCGCCCCGATCGACTTCGGGAGCACCGAGATCGCGTTCAACGCCGTCCGCCGGGACGGCATCGACGGGTTCGCGCTCCACCTCGGCGCCGAGGACCCGGGCACGTCGCTGCGGATCGACCTCGCGGGCTGGCAGAACAAGAACACGTCCGTGATCCGCCGCGACGACGGCATCGACAACTGGGAGGCCGGGCGCCTGTGGCCCGGGCTCACCGACGGCGAGCCGGTGGCCGTGCGGGTCCGACTCGACGGCCCGCGCCTGCGCGTCTGGGTCGACGGCGACCTCCACCACGACCTCGAACAGGACCGCCGGCCCGAGCATCGCACGGCCGCCGGAGTGCTCTCGCGCGCAGGCGAAGCGGGCCCCGAGTACGTGGTCCGCCTCGTCAACGCCGAGGACGCCGAGAAGGCCGTCCGCCTCGACCTGCCCGGCGACCCCGGCGAGGTCGAAGCCGAACTCTCGATCCTCGCCGGGGCCGGCCCCGACGACGGCGCCCTCTTCGAAGCGTCCCCGGTCGCGCCCGTCACGCAGCACGTCAAGGGCCGGGGCGGCATCGACGTCGTCCTGCCCCCGTGGTCCTTCGTCGCGGCCGTGATCCGCACCGTCTGACAAGCGGGGCGGGCACGCCCGCCCCGCACCTCACCCCCGGTCGAGCTCGGCGGCGATCATCGCCTCGACCGCTTCGCGCCCTTGGCTTCCGAGCGCGGCCCCGAGTGCCGCGGCGAGCTGCTCGAACGGGTCGGCGAGCGGCAGGTCCGGGAGCCGCTCGCCGAGTTCAACCACCGTCCAGGGCCCGCCGTCCTTGTGCACGTGCTCGCCGAGGGACCAGCCGTGCGAGGCGAAGACGGTGCCGCCGCGGATCGACAGGACCTGCCCGGTGAACGGGCAGTCCGGTCCGACCAGATAGGACACCAGCGGCGCGACCATCGCCGGGTCCTTCGGGTCGGGGCCCTCCTCCGAGGCCCGGTCCATCCCGGGCACGCCGCGGGTGAGCCGGGTGCGGACCATCGAGGGCGCGATGCAGTTCACGCGCACGCCCAGGCGCCCCAGTTCGAGCGCATGAACGGTGGTGAGGGCCGCGACGCCCGCGTTCGCCGCCGCGTAGTTCGACTGGCCCGGCAGCGAGTTGTACAGGCCCGAACCGGAAGCGGTGTTGACGATCGCGCGGCCGGTGCGGTCCCCGGCGTCCCGTCGCCGCCGCCAGTGCGCGGCCGCCCAGTGGCTGACCGCGAACGCGCCCTTGAGCTTCACGGCGACCACGTCGTCGAACTCGGCCTCGGTGAGGCGTTCGAGCCCCTTGTTCACCTCGGTCGCGGCGTTGTTGACCACCGCGTGGAGGTCCCCGAACTCCGCGACGGCCCGCTCGACCATGCGCTCGGCCCCGCCCCAGTCGGCGACGCTCCCCTGGTCGGCCACGGCCCGGCCGCCGGCCGCGAGGATCTCCTCGACCACCGCCTGGGCCACCCCCGCGTCCCCGCCCCGCCCGTCGATCCCCACGCCCGGGTCGTTGACGACCACGTTCGCGCCCAGCGAGGCCAGGTGCAGCGCCTCCGCGCGCCCGATGCCCCGGCCCGCGCCGGTCACCAGCACCGTGCGCCCTTGCAGACTCCCCATCGCGTACTCCTCTCAGATTCAGTACTCCGAGTATATTAGTATACCGAGTGCATTGATATCCGGGCTGCACTATGCTGGCCGGGTGCCGGAAGAACCAGGACGCCGCGAGCGCAAGAAGCAGCAGACCAGGCAGACCCTCATCGCTACGGCCGTAAGGCTGTTCGAGGAACGCGGCTACGAGGCGACCGCCGTCGCCGACATCGCCGAGGCCGCCGACGTCTCCAAGCGCACCTTCTTCCTCCACTTCCCGACCAAGGAGGACGTCCTCCTCAGCGACGGCCGCGCCCGCCTCGACCTGGCACTGCGCGTCATCGCCGACCGCGCCCCCGACACGCCCCTGCGCGAGGCCCTCGCCGCCTCGCTCGCGGCCATGATCGACGACACCGCCGCCCGCGACCTCCCCACCGGCATGGCCGCGCTCCGCGCCCGCCTCATCGCCGACTCGCCGACCGTCCAGGCCCGCGTCCTCCACACCGCCTTCGCCGGCCAGGCCCGCATCGCCGACGCCCTCCTGGCCGCCTACCCCGACCGGCTCGACCGCACCAGCGCGGCCGCCGTCGTCGGC
>NZ_QFRW01000290.1 GCF_003265355.1 Glycomyces dulcitolivorans
CCTACTTCGACGCCGTCGACGCCGCCCCCTACACCGACCCGAACTACCGGGCCGTCCGCGAGGCCGTCGCCGCCGCCGGGGGCGCGGCCCGCGCCGCCGCGGGCCCGAACTGGGTCGCCGCCGTCCAGAGCGCGTGCGCCGAGATCGCCGCGGGCGCCCTCGTCTCCGAGCTCGCCGTCGAGGAGCTGCGCCTCGCGGGCGAACCGGACGCGCTGTACGTGCGCACCATCCTCGCCCGCATCCAGCGGCCCGTCGTCGAAGCCGAGGTCGCCGACCTCAAGCGCCGCCTCCAGCGCATCAACCCCAGCACCGACAAGGACCAGTACATGAGCCTGTTCGGGCAGCTCATGGGCCTGGAGCAGCACGTGCGGTCCCTGCGCGACCAGGCCGCGAACGCGTTCGAATAGCGCGAAGGCCGCCCCCCTCGCGGGGAGCGGCCTCGAAGATTCGGAGCCCTAGTGCGCGCCTGCGGGCTGCGGGTTGCGCAGCGGCTCGCCGTGGGCGTGGAGCTCGATGAGGACCTCGCGCCAGGACTGGATCAGCCCCGTCGCGTGGTAGGGGATCTCCTTCTCCTTGCAGAACTCCTCCACGATCGGCTGGGCCTTGCTCAGGTTCACCGAGGGCATGGCCGGGAAGAGGTGGTGCTCGATCTGGTAGTTCAGACCGCCGAGCGCGAAGTTGGTGAACCAGCCGCCCTTGACGTTCCGGGAGGTCAGCACCTGCTTGCGCAGGAAGTCCAGCTCGGTCTCGCCGACGAGGGTCGGCATGCCCTTGTGGTTGGGGGCGAAGACGGAGCCCATGTACACGCCCCACACGGCCTTGTGCACCAGGAGGAACACGATCGCCTTGCCGGGGGAGAGCACCAGGAACAGCGCCGAGAGGTACGCGGCCCAGTGGATGCCCAGGAACAGGGCCTCCCAGCCGCGGTTCTTCAGACCGGGCTTGAGGACCGACTTGATGCCCGACCAGTTCAGGTTGAGGCCTTCGAGGGTGAGGATCGGGAAGAACAGCTGCGCCTGGTACTTGCCGAAGAACCGGTCGATGCCCTGCGCGAAGCGGGCTTGGCGCTTCGACCACACGAACAGGTTCCCGCCCATGACGTCGGGGTCGAGATCCTCGTGGTTGGGGTTGGCGTGGTGGCGGTTGTGCTTGTCGTTCCACCAGCCGTAGCCCATGCCGTTGGCGAGGTTGCCGGTGTACCAGCCGAGCCGCTCGGACGTGGTGCGGCTGCGGATGACCTGGCGGTGCGCGAGGTCGTGGCCGAGGAACGCCACCTGGGTGCTCACCAGGGCCAGGAACGCGGCCGTGAACATCTGGAGCCAGGTGTCGCCGATCAGGACGAACGCGGCCCAGGTGCCGACGAAGACCGCCGCCATGGCGGCGAACCGGATCACGTAATACGCCGGACGGCGCTGCATGAGCCCGGCATCGTTGATGCGGCGTCCGAGTTCGGCGAAGTCGCTGCCGGTGCGGGGTCGCTCCGCGACAGGCGGGCTCTTCTCGGCCATGAGCGTCATGAAATACGTCCGATCTGTCGGGAGATTGTCGACTCCTCTAGCCTCCCAACTCACGCACCTCCTGTCGCTACCGCTGACCCGTCAATGGGGGTAGGGCTTGCCCCCCTATTCCCAGCTCCCTCCCAGCGAAGGCCACCGCAGCGTAAGGGGCGGGGCCCGGATGCGTAAGGACGCACACTGTGAGTAAGGAGTGGAAGGTTGTCGTATGAGGGCTTTAGGCTCACCGGTATGCCTGATGTCAACGAGATCCTGGTCAGCGCCGCCGACCTGCGGAAGAGCTACGGCGACCACGAAGCCGTCCGCGGAGTCGACTTCGAGATCCGGCGCGGCGAGGCCTTCGGGTTCCTCGGCGCGAACGGCGCCGGGAAGTCCACCACCATGCGGATGATCGGCTGCGTCTCGCAGCCCAGCGCCGGCACCCTGGAGGTCTTCGGCCGCGACCCCCGCACCCAGGGCGCCGAGATCCGCGCCCGCCTCGGCGTCGTCCCCCAGGACAACACCCTCGACGGCATGCTCACCGTGTTCGAGAACCTCGTCGTCTACGCCGGGTACTTCGGCATCAAGCGGAGGGCCGCCCGCGAGAAGGCCGCCGAGCTCCTCGACTTCGTCCAGCTCACCGCCCGCTCCAAAGACCAGGTCAACGAGCTGTCCGGCGGCATGCAGCGCCGCCTCGCCATCGCCCGCTCCCTCATCAACGACCCCGAGCTGGTCATCCTCGACGAGCCCACCACCGGCCTCGACCCCCAGGCCCGCCACCTCGTCTGGGAGCGGCTCTTCCAGCTCAAGCACCGCGGCGTCTCCATCCTCCTGACCACGCACTACATGGACGAGGCCGAGCAGCTGTGCGACCGCCTCGTCGTCATGGACGAGGGCCGCATCATCGCCTCCGGCTCCCCCCGCGAACTCATCGACACCCACGTCACCAAAGAGGTCGTCGAACTGCGCTTCGGCACCGCCCACACCGCCGAACTCGCCGCCCTCGCCGACACCCTCGACGGCGTCGGCGCCCAGATCGAGCCGCTGCCGGACAAGATCCTCGTCTACACCGACGACGCCGACGACACCAATGCCGCCCTTGAGATCCGCGACATCCACCCGACCTCGGTCCTGGCTCGCCGCGCCACCCTCGAAGACGTCTTCCTGCGCCTGACCGGCCGCGCCCTCGTGGAGGACGAAGCGTGACCACCGCAACCGCGACGGCCGCCGCCGACCGCACCGCCCCCGGCACGCTCACCGGGGCCTGGCGGGCCTTCACGCTCCAACTCGCCCTCTACAAGCACATCTGGCACGGCACCGTGTTCACCTCGGTGCTCCTGCCGGTCCTCTACATGGTCTCCATCGGCATCGGCGTCGGCGCGTACATCGACCCCGCCTCCATCGGCGGCCTCACCTACGCCGAGTTCATCGCCCCGGGGCTGGTCTGCTCCGTCGCCGTCATGATGCTCGGCAACGACATGGTCTTCCCCGTCTTCGGCGGCTACGAGACCTGGGGCGGCCACTACCTCGCCCAGCGCGCCACCCCGCTGCGACCGGTCGACATCCTCAACGGCCACCTCGCCTACGCCGCGGTGTTCCGGCCCTTCACCAACTGCACCATCGTCGCCATCGTCATGGCGTTCTTCGGGGTCTACCACTCCTGGTGGGCGTCGTTCGCGGTGCTCGCGGCCGCGCTCGTCTCCGCGTCCCTCGCCCCCTGGCTGTTCTTCTGGGCCTCCAGCCTCAAGAACGACTCGAACCTGAACATGATCTTCCGGTTCGCGGTCATGCCGATCTCCCTGTTCTCCGGGGTGTTCTTCCCCGCGAGCGAGATGCCGGGCTTCCTCCAGCCCCTGGTGTGGCTGTCGCCGCTGTGGCACGGCACCGAACTCGCCCGCGCCGCCACCGCGGACGTCGCCCCCGCGCTGCCCCCGGTCGCGCACCTCGCCTACCTGGCCGCGCTGGCCGTCACCGGGTGGTTCGCCGCCCGGCACGTCGTCCAGCGCCGCCTGAACTTCTAGGAGCCCAGCGTGTCCGTCATCGCCTACAGCGCCGCACGCGCCACCCTGCGCTCCTCCGGGGCCCTGCTCAACCGCAACTGGATCGCCATGCGGCGGGCCTGGATCCTGGTCATCTCCGGAGCCGTCGAGTCCCTGCTGTTCCTGTTCGCCTTCGGGTTCGGCGTCGGCGCCCTCGTCGGCGACATCACCCTCCCCGACGGCACCACGGTCTCGTACACCGCGTACGTGGCGCCGGCGATCCTCGCGAACGCCGCCATGATGGCGGTGCTCGCCGAGACCTCGATCAACGTGTTCGCGAAGTTCAAGTGGATGAAGGTCTACGACGGCATCCTCAACACTCCGCTGCGCCCCTGGGACATCGCGCTCGGCGAGGTGTGGTGGGCGCTCATCCGCGGCTTCACCTACATCGCCGCGTTCGTGGTCGTCATGGGGCTGTTCGGCCTCCTCGACTCCTGGTGGTCGCTCCTGGCGATCCCGGCGTGCGTGTTCATCGCGCTCGCCTTCGCCGGGATCGGCCTGACGCTCGCCACGCTGTTCCGCGACTGGCCCGACTTCGACTGGATGAACGCCGTCGTCTTCGCGATGTTCCTGTTCGGCGGCACCTTCACGCCCGTGGAGGCCTACCCGGCCTTCGCGCAGCCGATCGTCTACATCATGCCGCTCTACCACGGCATCGAGCTCGTCCGCGGGATCAGCCTCGGCCAGCTCGGCCCGATGATGCTGGTGCACATCGCGTATCTGATGGCCTTGTGCGTCGGCGGGATGTGGATCGCGCAGCGCCGACTTGCACGGGCCTTGTATAAGTAGCAGCGGTCAAGCAGCAGGCCGCGCCTCCGCCTCGGCGGGCGCCCGCACCCCGGGTGTCCACGCTGAGTAGCGGGGGCGCGGCTGCTTGCTTGTAAGAAGGTTTTCTTCAAGTGCAACCTTCACAACGAAGGAAATTTTCGGTACGTTCCCCTTATGAGACACCGCAACCGACGAATCGCACTCCTCGTCGCGGCACTCCTCACCGCGGTCGCGGCAGCATTCATCCCGACCCTGGTCTCGAACGCCGACGACTTCACGGCCCAGGCAGTGACCCACAAGAGCCCGTTCAACTGCAACAAGACGTTCTACGCGAACAACTGGGTGGGCACCCCGGCCCACAACCCGGCCAAGTCGATCGACTGGCAGAGCTACGGCTCCGACGCGATCAACGGCGAGACCGTCCGCGCCACCGCGGCCGGCACCGCGTACTTCTACAACGAGGGCAGCACCAGCTACGGCCGCTGGGTCAAGATCGTCCACTCCGACGGCACCAGCACCAGGTACGCCCACCTCGCCACCCAGGTCAAGGCCCCCGGCTCCAGCATGTCCGTCTCGCAGGGCACCGTCATCGGCACCGTCGGCTCGACCGGCGGCTCCAACGCGCCCCACCTGCACTACGAGCAGCGCAACGCCAGCGGCACCGTCGTCAGCCCCGTCGTCGAGGGCGTCTCGGTCCCGCAGGGCACCAAGAAGGCGATCACCTCCACCAACGGCTGCTCCGGCGGCAACCCGTACACCCCCGGCGGCGTCTGCGGCTCCGGCTACACCCAGATCAACCAGCACGCCCTGGGCACGGTCGGCGCGGTCTTCCTGATGTACAACAGCTCCAACGGCTACAACTGCGTCGTCACGCTGAAGTACACGAGCGTCGGCACCGCCAGCGCGGTCTCCGCGACCCTCCAGGTCGAGGGCGGCACCACCACCAAGGACTCCGGCAGCTTCGCCTACTACGCGGGCCCGGTCAAGAAGTCCGCGGCCGACGACTGCGTCAAGTGGGGCGGCTCGGTCGGCTCCACCACGTGGACGAGCGCCTGGAGCCACTGCGACTGACACGTCCGTTAGCAAGGCTCGCTAAGGTGGGCGTGTGAGAATCCTCCTGCGACTGTGCGTCATCGTCGCGTTGGCCTGCGCGCCCGCCTTCGCCCCCTCGGCGGCCCTCGCCGCCGGGGGTCCCCAGGTCCTGGTGCTGACGACCGGGAACGGGGCCCAGGACGTGGCCGACTTCGCGATCGAGCGCCTCCAGATGGAGGCCCGCCGCTGGAACTTCACCCTCATCGAGGGCGACCCCGCGGACCTTGAGGACCTCGACGGGATCGACGTGGTCATGTTCCTCAACACCGGCGCCGACATCCTCGACGAGGCCCAGCAGGCCTCGCTGCACTCGTTCGTCTCCCGCGGCGGCGGCTTCGTCGCCACGCACTCGGCCGCGGCGAGCGAGCCCGACTGGGACTTCTACCAGGAGATGCTGGGCGCCACCGCGCTCACGCCCCCGGTGGAGCCCGCCTCCGAGCAGGACGTGTCCTTCAACGCGGGCTCGCCGATCACCGAGGGCCTCGACGAGGACCTGACGGTGACCGAGACCTGGTACTACTTCGACCCCGAGCCCGTGCAGCCGGAGTCGACGGTCCTGGCGCAGCTCGGCTCCGGCGACCCGGTCGCGTGGAGCTCGGAGTCGTACAACGCCTTCTACGCCTCCCCGGGCGGCACCGGCAAGACCTGGGGCGACCGGGACTTCCTCCAGCTGATCCGCCAAGGCATCTGGTGGGCGGCCGGCGAGGAGGGCCTGCTGCTCCAGAACTCCGACGACGCGGCCCCCGAATGGCCCTACACGTGGACGTTCGTGCTCTTCGTCGTGGCGGTCGCCGGGGGCGGCTCGATCGCCGTGTGGCGCCTGGACAAGGACGAGACGCAGCGCGAGAACGAAGCCGCGGACGCACCGGTCAAGACCGGAGTCTAAGCGGGACAAGCGAAAAGGGCGGGCCCGCAGGGCCCGCCCCTCCTTCGTTCCGGGCGCGGTGCCGGACCGGCTCCGAGCCGGAAGTTCCCACGACCCGCTCACACCCTCGGAGCGCCCATACGGCCCCGGGGGCGGAGCCTGGCCCGGCACCGCGCGGAACGGAGTCTACAACCGCCCGGTCACGAGTGTCCTGACGTTCGCCACGCCGTTGTCGAACGGCAGGTCCTCGTCCTCGGGCTCCTCTTTCGGGCCGCCCGCGCGCTGCTTGATGGAGACCTCTTCGAGCGGGATCGCGAGCAGCGCCGACATGGCGTTCTCCTTCGGGCTGGCCTCGCGGGACCGGTCGGAGCGGCCCTCGGCGAACCGGTCGATGAGGGCCTTGAAGACGTTCCAGCGCTCGTCGTCGTCCTCGACCAATCGGGCGTTCGCGTGGACGACGACGCTGCGGTAGTTCATGGAGTGGTGGAACCAGCTCTTGGAGAACACGAGCCCGTCGACGACGGTGGCGGTGACGCTCACCGGGAAGCCCTCGCGCCCGCCCAGGCCCATGCTGCTGCCGGTCGAGCCGTGCAGGTACAGCGTGTCGCCCACGCGCACATGGAAGGTGGGGAGGACGCGGGGCGCGCCGTCGGGGCCGACGAAGGCCAGGTCGACGAACAGCGCCTCGTCGAGGACCCGGTACGACTCGGCCCGCTCGTACGTGACCCGCTCGCGCGAGCGCTTCGGGGTCGTGCGCTCGGTCTGCTCGAACCGGCCGCTGTAGGGGCATTCGAGGGTCGACATCGAGGGGGGCTCCCATCCGCTAATTTGTACTGATACAATGCTTGAGTTATGTCGGTACAGTATCAGATCACTGGTGCCGCGGCAAGCGAGATCGCCGCCAGCATCGAGTCCGGCGTGCGCTCCGGGCAGCTCTCGCCGGGCCGCACCCTGCCCCCCGTCCGCAAGCTCGCCGCCGACCTCGGCGTCGCCCCCGGCACGGTCGCCTCCGCCTACCGGCGGCTGCGCGAGCGCGGCGTGGTCGAGACCGGCGGCCGCGCCGGCACCTTCGTGCGCCAGCGCTCCGCGTTCACCCCCGTCGGGACCCTCACCGTGCCCTCCGGGGTCCGCGACCTCGTCTCCGGCGAGCCCGACGGCGACCTCCTGCCGGACCTGTCCCGGCTGCTGCCGCGGGTCGACCTGCCCCACGGCAACTACCGCGACGGCGGCCCGTGCCCGCACCTGCTCGACCTCGCCCGCGACCGCCTCGCCGCCGACGGCGTCCACGGCGACCTCACGGTCACCTCGGGTGCGCTGGACGCCTTCGAGCGCGGCCTCGCCGCCCGGCTCGAACCAGGCGACACCGTCGCCGTCGAGGAGCCCACCTGGGCCAACGGCCGCGACCTCCTGCTCTCGGCGGGCTACCAGGTCACGCCGGTGGCGATCGACGGCGAGGGCCCCCTCGCCGCCGAACTCGACGCCGCCCTGACCGGCGGCGCCCGCGCGTTCATCCTCACCTCGCGGGGCCAGAACCCCACGGGCGCAACGGTCTCCGCCGACCGTGCCGCGGCCCTGCGGGCGGTGGTCAGGAAGCACCCGGGCGTCTTCGTCATCGAGGACGACCACTGGGCCGAGCTGTCGCGGACCCCGCTGCGCCCGGTCGCCGACGCCGCCGAGCACTGGATGTTCGTCCGCTCGGTCTCCAAGCCCTACGGCCCCGACCTGCGCTGCGCGATCGTCGCGGCCGACGCCGACACCAAGGCCCGCCTCCAGGGCCGCATGGCCCTCGGGCACGGCTGGGTCTCGGGCATCCTCCAGCACTTCGTGATCGCCGCCTGGTCCGACGAGGTCGTCGCGGCCGCGGTCGAGCACGCGGGGGAGGTCTACGCCGAACGCCAAACGGCCCTTCGCGAAGCGCTCGCCGAACGCGGGGTCGAAGCCTGGGGCACCTCGGGCCTGAACCTGTGGGTGCCCGTGGCCGACGAGACGGCGGCCGTGGTCTCCCTGCGCGACAGCGGCTTCGCCGTCGCGCCGGGCCGCAGCTACTCCTTCCACGGCGACCAGGGCATCCGCGTCAGCACCTCGCGGCTCGAACCCGCGCTCGCCCCCGCGGTCGCCGACGCGATCGCCTACGCCTCGGGTCCGGCGACGCCGCCGATCTGACCGGCGCGCCGGGCCGTCCTCAGCGGCCCCGAACGCCGGATGACAACTCCAGAAAGGAAGCCCCTGTGACCGCGACTGCACACCCGGACACGACCAAACTCCAGAAACGAGTACTCCGCACCCTCTTCACGACCCAGATCCTCGGCGGCCTCGCCGTCGGGATCGGGATCGCCGTCGGCGCGCTCCTCATCGAGGACATGACCGGCTCCTCGACCTACGCCGGGCTCGGCCAGAGCCTGTTCGTGGGCGGCTCGGCCCTCGTGGTCGTCCCGGCCGTGCGCATCACCGAGCGCTTCGGGCGCCGCGGCGGCCTCGCGTTCGGCTACGCGTGCGCGGTCCTCGGCACCCTCGTCGTCATGGCCGCGATCCACCTCGACAACCCGGTCGTCGCGGTCTCCGGGTACTTCCTGCTCGGCTCGGGCTCGTTCGCGGGACTCCAGTCCCGGTACGCCGCAGCCGACCTCGCCCCGCCCGAGCGCCGCGGCTCGCACCTGGCGCTCGTCGTGTGGGCCACCACGATCGGCTCGGTCGCGGGCCCGTCGATCGCCGGGTTCGCCGAGCGGGTCTGGACCGCCTGGGCCGGCGGCCCCGCCTACATCGGCTCGATGGTCGCGATGGCGCTGCTGTTCGTCCTCACCGCCGCGGTCATCGGCGTGTTCCTGCGCCCCGACCCGCTCCTGACGGCCCGCGAGCTCAGCGGCGAGACCGACGCGCCCAAGCGCTCCATCGCCGACGGCTTCCGCACCGCCAAGTCCAACCCGGCCGTGCGCACCGGCGTGGTCGCCGCGGCCCTCGGGCACTTCGTCATGGTCGGCGTCATGGCCATGACCGCGCTCCACATCAGGCACGGCATGGCCGACCCCGAGGACGCCCTCACCGTCGTCGGCGTCATCCTCGGCCTCCACATCGGCGGCATGTACGCGCTCGCGCCGGTCTTCGGCCGCCTCGTCGACCGCCACGGCGCGCGCCCGGTCCTGGTGGCGGGCACCGTCGGCCTCGTCGCGGCCTGCGCCGTCGCCGGGTCCTCGCCCGCCGCCGACCACCTGCGCCTCTCGATCGGCCTGGTCCTGCTCGGCCTCGGCTGGTCGGCCATGACCGTCGCCTCTGCCGCGCTCGTCACCGGCGCGGTCACCCCGGCGCGGCGCCCGTCCACGCAGGGGTTCTCGGACCTGGTCATGGGCCTGGCCGCCATGGGCGCGGGGATCGCGTCCGGCCCGATCGTGGAGTACGCGAGCTACGGGATGCTGTGCGTGTTCTGCGCGGTCGTCACCCTGTGCGTCGTCCCGTTCCTCATGGGCCGCATCGTGCCGCCGAAGCCCGCCGAGGAAGCGGCCTGATCCTATTTCCTATAGGAAATAGGATCAGTAGCCGTAGGCGCTCGGGGCGTTCTGGCCGCCGTCGACCGGCACGACGGCGCCGTTCACCGCTTTCGCCTTGTCCGACAAGAGAAACGCGATGACCTCGGCCACGTCGGCGGGGTCGACCAGCTCCCGCGCGGGGAACTCGTCGAGGAACGCCTCGTAGCGGCCGGGGTCGGCCACGCGCAGCCGGTCCCAGTTCCGGTCGGGGATGAGCATGGACCCGGGCGCGACCGCGTTCACGCGGACGCCGCTCGGGCCCAGCTCCCGGCCGAGGACGGTGGCGGCGTGGTTGAGCGCGGCCTTCGTGGAGCCGTACGCGAGCCCGGGGGAGGGCTTGGAGCCGGAGATCGAGGAGACCAGGACCGCGGCGCCGCGGGTGCGCCGCAGCTGCGGCAGCGACGCCTTGAGCGCGGTCATCGCGTTCACGACGTTGACGCCGAGCGTGTAGGCCCAGTCGTCGGCTTCGGTGTCGATGAGGCTGCGGCCGCGCGCGCCGCCGACGTTCGCGACCACGCCGCCGAGGTCGCCCAGCCGGCGACCCGCCTCGTGCACGAACTCGGTCAGCATCTCGGCGTCGTTCACATCGAGCGCTCGCGCCGCGACCTGCACGTCGTGCTCGGCGCGCAGCTTCGCGGCGAACTCGTTCAGGGGCGCGGCGTTCCGGGCGCACAGGGCCAGCGGGACGCCTTGGGAGGCCAGGAGCGACGCGGTGGCCTGGCCCAGGCCGTGGCTCGCTCCGGTGATGAGGACAGGACTGTTGAGTTGCATGCCGTTCATTTTGGCCTGCCGTGTCTCGTCCGGTCCCGGAGAGCGGACCGCGGGGCCGTCCCGTGCCGGACGGCCCCGTCGATCACGTCTTCCTCAGCGCCAGATGGAAAGAGGATTGTCCAGGCGGCCCGCGTAGATCAGGCTCTCCTCCTGGTTCTCGATGTTCACCATCTGCTGGTTGTTCTTGAGCTGCAAGCGGTTCAGGCAAGACAGCGGGAACGCGTCCTCGAACAGCGGGAACCGCTCGAACGCGTCCTTCAGCTCGGGGTGGGCGGATTCATAGTCCTTCAGCGCCTCCGCGGCGACCCGCCAGAACTCGTCCTCGCTGAGCACGCCGTCGACGTGCAGGATCCCGGCGAGGAACCGCAGGAAGCAGTCCGCGACGTCGGTGAGGATCGACAGGGCCCGCACGCCGTCGGGAACCTCGGCCCGGATCCGCGCGATCGCCTCGGGCACGTCGGTGGTCGGCTCCAGGACCGCGCACTCCTCGCCGATGTCCTTGAGGAACACCCGCTCCACGGCCCCGTCCTTGAGCACCAGGATGATGTTCTCGCCGTGCGGCATGAACACCAGCCCGTACCGGTACAGGCAGTGCACCAGCGGCACCAGGTACGCGTCGAGGTAGCCGCGCAGCCAGTCGGCCGGGCGCAGCCCGGAGCGGCGGATGAGCGCCGACGCGAACGGCTTCCCGTCGCGGTCGAGGTGCAGCAGCGAGGCCATCGTGGCCGCGCGCTCCCCCTTGGCCAGCTTGGGGACCGGGCTCTCGCGCCACAGGGCCGCGAGCATCTTCCGGTACGGCGAGCCCTTCGGCGCCCCGGCCGTGTAGGCCGGGTGCCGGTAGCCGACCGCGGCCCGCTCGCGGAGCACGGTCGTGCCGTGGCGCTTCAGGGTCGCGTCGTTGTGCACCAGGTCGGCCACCCAGTCGCAGATCGCGGGCGTGACCTCCATGTACTCGGTCGACAGGCCCCGCATGAAGCCCATGTTCAGCACCGACAGCGCGGTCTTGACGTAGTCGCGGCCGGGGTCGGTGCGGTCGAAGAACGTCCGGATCGACTGCTGCGCCTGGAACTCGTCGTGCCCCTCGCCGAGGGGGATGAGCCGCCCGGCGGCGATCTCGGGCGCGAACGTCACCGAGATCTTGTTGCGCCACTGCCACGGGTGCACCGGGATCAGGTAGACGTCCTCATAGGACAGTCCGCGGTCGGTGAGCATCGAGTCGAAGTACTCGCGCGAGTCGGCGTCGACCTGGGTGTCCAGCAGCCACGTGAAGTCCAGTCCCGGGGAGGCCGCGAACATCGCGTGCTCGCGCAGGGCCGCCAGCCACATGAGCCGCACGCCCGCGCCGGCCTCCGGCGCGTACGCCTGGTAGTCCTCGGAGGTGAACCCGAGCCGGCCCGACCCGGCCACGAAGCACGGGTGCCCTCCGGTCATCGCCGCCTCGATCGCCTGGAAGCCCGCCCCCACGAGCGCGCCCGCGGTCGGCTGGTCCTCCGAGAGCTGGAACGCCCCGCGGTTGACCGTGGCCGCGACCTCTTCGAGGTAGACCGGCAGCACGGAGTCGCTCAATCCCAGCTCGCCCTTGAACGCCAGGAAGAACGCGGCCGCGTCCGGCTCCAGCGCTTCGCCTTCGGGACCGGTGCGCTCGATCGACGCCGGGTCCACGACCCAGTGGTCGAGCTTGAACCGCCGCGCGGCGAACCGGTACCGCTCGCCCTCGGCGTTCAGCACGTACGCCTCGCCGTCCTTGACGGGCACGAGCAGCCGCTCGTGGGCGAACTCGCCGATGGCCTTGGCCAGCAGGTTCCGCGTCGCCTCCCGCCACAGCTGGGGCGTCAGGTGGTCGATGGCGCTCATGCGTTCACTCCCTTGGCGGCGGACCGCTCGAAGTCCATTCGGGTGCAGAAGCTCAGCAGCGCTTCCTTGCCCTCCAGCTTCACCGTCCTGTCAGGACGGAACCCGACGTGCTCGTTGAGGCGGTGGATCGCCTCGTTCCCGGTGTCCGGCTCGACGACCACGCGCTTCGCGCCGAACCCGTCGAACAGCAGGTGCATGACCGCGGTCATGACCCCCTTGGTGAACCCGGGGATCGGCTGCTCGGCCGGGGCGGTGAGCACGTGCATGCCGACGTCGCCCTCCGCGGGGTCGTACACCGACGCCAGCTCCGAGTGCGCCGGGTCGTACACCTCCACGAGGAACCGGGCCCGGTAGTGGTACAGGCCCATGTACGCGAAGTGGTGCGGGTTCATCTCGATGGCCTCGTGCTCGGCGAGCACGTCGGCCACGGACGCGTCCTGCATCATCCAGTACCGCGCCTTGGGGTGCGTGACCCACTCGTGCAGCAGCGGCGAGTCGGTCGGCGGGTCGACCGGCCGCAGCCCGAAGTCGCCGAGCTTCTCGTGCAGGTGGTAGAAGGTCTTGGGGGCCTTCATGAGCGTGTTCATGACGGTGCTCCGAACTCCTGGAAGCCGATTCGCTGCTCGACGGGGTAGACCTCCCGGCCGGTCATCGACCGGATGATCCAGGAGTTGCGGTGGGCGGCCATGCCGAGGTCGGGGGCGGTGAAGCCGTGGGTGGCGAGCTCGGCGTTCTGGACGAAGACCTCGCCCGCCCCGGCCCTGTCGACGCTGTAGTCGCGGCGGGGCTCCAGGCGGCCGGTCGCGTCGAAGCGGAGCCGGTCCCGGACCTCGTCGAGGAACGCGGGGACGCGGTAACTGTAGCCGGTCGCGAGCACCAGGCCCTCGGTCACCAGGTCGAAGCTCCGGTCCTGCTCGTGCTGGCGGATCCCCAGGCGCACGCTGCCGCACCCGGCGGCCTTCTCGACGGTGCAGTTGGTGAACAGGCGCGTGGGCACGGTCCCCATCGTGAACTTCTTCTCGTACAGCACGTCGTAGATGTCGTTGATGAGCTCGGCGTTGATGCCCTTGTACAGGCCCTTGTGCGCCTGGTTCAGCTCGTCGCGCTTGGCGGCGGGCAGGCCGTGGAAGTAGTCGACGTACTCCGGGCTGGTCATCTCCAGCGTCAGCTTCGTGTATTCGAGCGGGAAGAACCGCGGCGACCGGGTGACCCAGTTCAGCTCGTATCCGCCGGAGTCGATGTCGCCCAAGAGGTCCCGGTAGATCTCGGCGGCGCTCTGGCCCGAGCCGACCACGGTGATCGACTTGCAGGACTTGAGCTTCTCGCGGTGCTCCAGGTACGCCGAGGCGTGGCAGACGGTGTCGGACTCCAGCTCGCGGCACGCCGGCGGCACCCACGGCGGCGTCCCGGTGCCGAGCACCAGGCGCTTCGCGTAGTCGACGCGCTCGCCGCCGGGGCCCTCGGACCTGACGGCGTACACGCCGTCCTCCCAGGTCACCTCCACGACGTCCCGTTCGAACTCCAGGTTGTCGAGTTTCCTTGCAGCCCATTGCAGGTAGTCCTGGAACTCGGTGCGCAGCTGGAAGAACGACTCGCGGATGTAGAACGGGTAGAGCCGCCCGTTCTCCTTGAGGTAGTTCAGGAACGAGTACTCCGAGGTCGGGTCGGCGAGGGTCGCGAGGTCGGCCATGAACGGGACCTGCATGGTGGTGCCCTCGATGAGCATCCCGGGGTGCCAGTCGACGTTCGGCTTGCGCTCCAGGAAGACCCCGTTCAGATCGGGGATCGGCGCGGTGAGGGCGGCGAGGCCGAGGTTGAACGGCCCCAGGCCGATCCCGATGAAGTCCTTGACGCTCACGCCTGCTCCTGCACGGTCTTGCCGTGGCGCGCGAGCGCCTCCAGCACGGGGACGACGTCGTCGAGGACGGTCTCGGGGTTGAGCAGCGTGAGCTTGAGGGCGATGCGGCCCTCGACGCGGGTGGCGGCGACCATGCCCTCGCCGGAGGCCGCGAGCGCCTCGCGGGCGCGGCGGTGGGTGTCGTCGTCGGCCCCGGCGAGGCGGAACAGCACCGTCGACAGCTGCGAGGGCGGGGCGGCGACCTCGAAGCGCGGGTCGTTCGCGAGCCAGTCCCAGGCCTCGTCGGCGAGCGCGCACACCCGGTCGAACATGGCGCCGATCGCGTCGGGTCCCAAGGTGCGCAGCGTCATCCACAGTTTCAGCGCGTCGAATCGGCGCGTGGTCTGGAGGCTCTTGTCGACCTGGTTCGGGAGGGCGCCCTCGGCGGGGTTGAGGTAGTCGGCGTGGTGGGTGACGTGCCGCAGCGAGGCGCGGTCGCGCACGAGGAGCGCGGAGGAGCTGACGGGCTGGAAGAACGACTTGTGGTAGTCGACGGTGACCGAGTCGGCCGACCCGATCCCCTCCAGCAGGCCCCGGTGCTCAAGGGAGACAAGGAGTCCGCAGCCGTAGGCGGCGTCGACGTGGAGCCAGACCCGGTGCGCGGCGGCGATCTCGGCGATGGGGCCGAGCGGGTCGACGGACCCGAAGTCGGTGGTCCCGGCGGTGGCGACGACTGCGGCGGGCACGTTCCCCTGCTCGCGGCAGGTCTCGATGGCGGCGTCGAGGGCGGCGGGGTTGAGGCGGAACCAGTCGTCGGCGGGCACGGTGACCACCGCGTCCTCGCCGAGCCCGAGGAGCCTGGCGGCCTTGACGACCGAGAAGTGCGAGTGGGGCGAGGCGAAGAACCGCAGCCTGGGGAGGACCTCGACGCCGCGCATGGGGGTGCCGGTCTCGATGCGGTGCTTGAGGAGCACGGCCTCGACGGCCTCGTCGCGGGCGAGGAGCAGCGCGTGGAGGTTCGACTGCGTGCCGCCCGAGGTGAAGACGCCGTCGGCGTCGGGCCCGAGGCCGATGCGCTGCGCGGTCCAGTCGATGAGCCGCTGCTCGATGAGGGTGCCGCCGGCGCTCTGGTCCCAGGTGTCGACCGAGGTGTTCACGGCCGCGAGGACGGTCTCGGCGGCGACGGCCGGGAGCGCGACGGGGCAGTTGAGGTGCGCGAGGTAGCGCGGGTGGTGGAACCAGACCGCGTCGTCGAGGTAGAGGCCGCCGACCTCTTCGAAGGCCGCGTCGAAGGACTCCAGGGGCCGGTCGAGGTCGACGGCGGCCACGGCGGGCGCGAGTGCCGCGGGGGCGGCGCCGGTCCAGGGCCGGTCGACGGTGGCGAACCGCTCGGCGATGCGGCCGGCGACGTCGGCGATGAGGCCGCGGTAGGCGGCCGCCGAGTCGCGGCCGAGGAGGGCCGGAGGGTCGGTGCGGTTGCGCGGCACGGGAGCCGGACGGAGGTCGGCGCTTGTCAGCACGGAGGGTCCTTTCGACAGGGACAGTCGCTCGGGATACCGGGGAACGTGTAGGTTAGGCTAACCTAAGTGCCTGATCGGCGAAAGGGCTCATCCCGAATGGTGATGTTCTCCACGCTTCTCTTGCGGTTCATCCGTTGATCGGCATTTGCGGGAGATTGCGGTGAGCGCGCTTCTGCATCCATTGTGGACTGTAGGGGAATGCTGCGCCGCAACGCATCGCGGCGGCGACTCCACCCGCCGCGTCGCCGTAGGGGAGTTGCGGCGGCGCCCGGGGGGAGTCGCCGCCGCGCTCAAATCATCTCGGACCGGGGCAGAACTGTCTGTCAGCGATCCGACACCGACCGGATTACCCGGCCTCGGCGATCCACGCGTCCACGACGCCCGTCATCGTCTCCAGCGGGATCGACCCGCTCGCGAGGATCCGGTCGTGGAAGTGCCGCAGGTCGAACGCGTCCCCGAGCTCCCGCTCGGCCTTCGCGCGCAGGCCCTCGATGTGCTTGCGCCCGATCATGTACGCGAGCGCCTGGCCCGGCCACGCGATGTACCGGTCGACCTCGTTCGCGATGTTCACTTCGGACAGGGCCGTGTTGTCGCGCATGAACTGCACGGCGCGCTCCCTCGACCACCCGAACGCGTGCATCCCGGAGTCCACGACCAGCCGGCAGGCCCGCCAGGCGTCGAACGAGACCATGCCGAGCCGCGCGAGATCGCCGCTGTAGAGCCCGATCTCGTCGCACAGCCGCTCGGTGTACAGGCCCCAGCCCTCGCCGAACGCGGTCACGTACCCGAACTGCCGGAACTGCGGCAGGTCCTTCAGAGTCTGGCCCAGCGCGAACTGGAGGTGGTGCCCGGGGACGCTCTCGTGGAACGCGAGCGCCTCGTACTCGTACCGCGCCCTGCTCTGCGGCGCATAGGTGTTCACCCAGTGCGTGCCCGGCCGCGACCCGTCCGAGGCCGGGACCGTGTAGTACGCGAGGGTCGAGCCCTTCGCCGCGGCCTCGGGGATCTCCTCGACCGAGCACGGCGCGATCTCGTAGTCCAGGAACGCGCTCGGCAGCGCGGCCTCGGCCCGCCGCAGCGCCGCGGTCACGTCGTGGACGATCTGCTCGGCGGTCTCGTACCGCAGCGACTCGTCGTTCCGCAAGCGGTCGACGACCTCCGCGACCACGCCGGTGCCCAGGACCCGGGCCCCGATCTCGGCGAACTCGGCGCGGTTGCGCTCGACCTCTTCGAGCCCGATCCGGTGCACCGCTTCAGGATCGAGGTCGGTGGTGGTGAACTGCCGCGAGGCCGCCCGGTACCCTTCCCCACCGCCGGGGACGTGGCAGATCCCCACCTGCTCGTCGCCGCGCGCGACCGGCAGGAACTCCGCTTCGAGCGCCTCCCGCCACCGCACGAGCGCGGGCCGCACCCGCTCGGCCACGAGCGCCCTCGCCTCGGCCTGCCACGCATCGACATCGACCCCGGTCGGCACCGGCGCCGCGAGGGCGTCCCGTGCTATATCCGTCGCGAGGTAGTCGTCCAACTGCTCGATCACACCCAGCACCCCGGTCCGGGTCTGGTGCCGCCCTTCGGAGCCGGCCTGCCGGTACCGCTCCAGCACCGCGTCGAAGTACTCCCCGACCTTGCCGAGCCGCACCAGGTAGTCCTTGCTCCGCTGCTCCGTGTCGAGGCTCTGCCGCGGCAGCGACGACAGCATCGACGAGACCGGCCCCGAGATCGTGTTGCTCAGCGCCACCTCCCCGAGCCTTGCCTCGATCACCGCCGACTGGTCGTTCACCAGCCGCCCGAGCATCGAATACGTGATCCGGTCCTGCCCCGCCAGCCCCGCCGCATCGATCCCCGCGAGCCCCTCCCGGACCTCGGCATGATGCGCGAGACGCACCGCGTCCCCGTCCCGGCTCGGGTCCGGCAGCAGGTGGTCGTAGCCCGCAATCCCGTAGAAGCTGGCCGACGTGGGGTTGTCGGCCAGATGAAAGTCGAAGTACCGCTGCGCCAGCGCAGCGAGCTGAGGATCGCCCATGTGCACCCTTCCAAATCGAGGTGCCCCGACCCTAGCGCCCTGGCTAGCCGACCGGCAAGCTGCTTCGCCGGGTACCATTCTGCGATCTGTTGTGGAGTATGCTTCCTCTGCAAGTTGAACATGTTCAACTATTCCGGCCCTACCCCGGGCTCGAATTGGAGATACACACAGATGTCCATAACCCTCAAGCGATCCGCGCAGCGGGTCGCCCTCGCTGCACTGGCGGGCCTGCTGGCCGTCGGCGGCCTCGCCTCTCCGGCCGCGGCCGCACCGACGGCCCCGGTCATCACCAGCGACGACTTCCCCGATGACGACCAGCTCCACCCCGTGCTCGGTGAGATCGGCACCATCACCATCACTGCCGTCGATCCCGACATCGCGTACTACCTCGTCGACTTCAACTACGACAGCGTCGGGCAGCGCAGGATCGATCTCGATCCCCCGAGCGCAGTGGTCGAACTGGAGTTCATGCCGACCATCGCCGGCTCCCAGATGCTGACCGTCCGGGCGGTCAACGCCGCCGGCGCAGGCGTGACGACGTACTACGACTTCCGGGTCAGTGCGAAGGCCCCGGTCGGCGAATGGGCCCTCGACGAGCCCGCCGGATCGACCGCGGTGGCCGACGCGAACGGCGCCAACCTCGGCACCCCCGGCAGCGGCGTCACCCTCGGGACCGACGGACCGGGCGACGCTACGGCCGCCTCCTTCGACGGCACCAGGCGCGCCTTCGTGAACACCACCGACAAGGGCCTCCTCCGCACCGACGAGGGCTTCGCAGTCTCCGCCTGGGTCCGCGTGGACGACCTCGCCCGCGACCAGGCCGCCGTGAGCGTCAAGAGCCGCGAGGAGTCCGGATTCGCACTCGGCTACCGCTCGCTCTCGGCGACCTCCGGCGAATGGTCCTTCTGGATCCCCGACGCGAAGTTCGACCCCGCCGGCGAATGGCGCGTCTCAGGCGGCTCCGTCCGCCCCGGCACCGCCGACGAATGGGTCCACCTCGTGGGCGTCTACAACCAGGTCGACCAGACGATCGTCCTGTACGTCAACGGCACCCAGGTCGGCTCCGCCGTCCGCGAGACCGTGTGGAACGCCGTGGGCGACGTCCAGATCGGCCGCGCCCGCGCCGCCGACGCCTGGTCCTACCAGTGGAACGGCGACATTGCCGAGCCCCGGGTCTTCGACCGCTACGTCGCCGCCGGAGAGGCCGCCGGCCTCGCCGTGTACCCGCAGTTCCACCGCGAGGGCTACTGGCAGTTCAACGGCGTGACCGACGGCGTCAGCCCCGAATACCTCGGCGGCGAATCGGCGACCCTGTACGGCGACGCCTCGATCTACGGCGAACCCGAGGACCCGTTCTCGGGCGATCCCTTCCCGATCGCGGGCGCAGGCCACCTCCTCCTCGACGGGGACGGCGACTACGCCTCGGCGGCCACGCCGCAGCTCGACACCGCTGGATCCTTCAGCCTGTCGGCCAAAGTCCAGCCGGAGAGCCTGACCCAGGACATGACCGTCCTCTCGATCGCAGGCGAGCACCGGCCGCTGGTCGAAGTCCGGTACAACGCCGCACTGGGCTCCTGGGAGCTCGTGGTCGCGAAAGCCGATGCGCCGGACGCCGAAACGGTCAGCGTGACCAGCCGCAGGGGCCCCGACGCTTGGAGTCCGCAGGGAATCGTCGTGGTCTTCGACGGCGCCCTCGACCAGTGGGCTCTGTACGTCGGGGGCATCCAGGCGCCGGCGGTCATCGACGGCGACTTCGACTCGTGGTCGGCCACAGGCGGACTCCAGATCGGCCGATCGGTCACCGGTGACGTCTCCGGCTCGTACTTCCACGGTGCCATTGACGAAGTCCGGGCATACACCGGAGCGATCGACGACTATCGCATCAACGTCTTCGGCTTCAGCAGCGGGACCGAGAATCCGAACCTCTGACGAACACCGCCGGGCGGCTCCGCATAGGCGGAGCCGCCCGGCTAAGCCGTTGCACGCCTAGCGCACAACGTGGGAGGCTGGGCCGATGTCCGTCAAGTACCTCTACTTCTGGAACGAGAAGGCCGGCGCCGACGGTCTCGGGCGCGGGTGTCTGAGTCAGTGGTGGCCGAGTCGGTTCGCCGAGGACGGGCACCGGTACGCCACCGCCGAGCACTACATGATGGCGCACAAGGCATGGCTGTTCGGCGACGGCGAGACCGCCGAGCGGATTCTGGAGGCCGGGCACCCCGCCCAGGTCAAGAAACTCGGGCGCCAGGCCCGCGGGTTCAAACCCGAGGTGTGGGAGGCCGAGCGGCTCGGGATCGTCGTGCGCGGCAATGTGCTCAAGTTCGGTCAGAACCCGGACCTGCGCGAGTTTCTGCTCGGCACCGGGGACCGGGTCCTCGTCGAGGCCAGTCCCGTCGACCGGATCTGGGGGATCGGCCTCGCCGGGGACGACCCGCGCGCCGCGAACCCCGGCACCTGGCGCGGCCTCAACCTCCTCGGGCAAGCGCTCATGGAGGCCCGCGCGCAGTTGCGGGCATAGGCAAAGGGCCGGTCGCGAACGACCGGCCCTTCTCAGTTGCTTAGCTCAGGCCGTTGTCCGACAGCCACTTCGACGCGATGTCCGGCGTGGACTCCTGGTCGACCGTGCTCTGCACGTTCAGCGCGACCAGGCCCTCCGGCGTCAGCGCGGCGCTCACCGCGTTGATGACGTCGGCGACGTCGTCGGCGACCGACTCGCTCACCAGCGGCACCACGTTGGACGCCAGGAACAGCGACTCGGGGTCCTCCAGGACCACCAGGTCGTCGGTCTGGATGCGCGGGTCGGCGGTGAACACGTTCGCGACGTTCACCGTCCCGGCCACCAGGTCTTCGACCGTGGTGTCACCGGTCGCGGAGAACTCGACCGACACGCCGTAGGTCTCCTCCAGGCCCGTGGGGCCGTACGGCCGTTCGGCGAGTTCCGGCGGGCCGCCGAGGGTCAGCGTGTCGGAGACGTTCGCCAGGTCGGCGATCGAGACCAGGCTGTTCGCCTCCGCGAAGGCGCTGGTCACGGTGTACGAGTCCTGGTCGGACGCGGTCGACTGGTCGAGGACCGTCAGCCCCTCCGGCAGGGCCTCCTGGAGCGCCGCGTACACGTCCTCGGGGGACCGCGCGGTCGTCTCCGGGTCCAGGAACTGGAGCAGGTTGCCGGTGTACTCGGGGAACAGCGTGATGGCGCCGCTCTCGACTTCCGGCATGTAGGCGTCGCGCTGGCCGATGCTGAACCGGCGCTCGACCTCCAGGCCGGCCCCTTCGAGGGCCTGCGCGTAGATCTCGGCGACGATCTCGTTCGAGTAGTACGCCTGGGAGCCGACGACGATGGTGCCTTCGGCGGCCTCGCCGGACGACTCGTTCTCGCCGAGCGGGTCGTCGGAGGAGCAGCCGGTCAACGCGATCGCGGTGCCGAGGACCGCCGCGGCGGCGATTCCGGCACGAGTGCCTCGCACTCTGAACATGGGTCTTCCTTCCAAGATGGGTGTGGGCTCAGGTGGTCTGAAGTTCGGGGTCCGGGCGCCGGCGCGGCCCGGTCGCGTGGCCCCGGTCGGCGCGCACGCCGTGCGGCACGGCCGCG
>NZ_QFRW01000291.1 GCF_003265355.1 Glycomyces dulcitolivorans
CCCGGCCGGTCATGAGACCGGCCGGGGCCGCGGTGCGTCCGGGTGCTAGCGGGACTCGCAGAGCGGGCCGCCGAGCCCCCGCAGGAGGTTGTCGACGAAGCGCTCGACGGTGTCGTCGGCCTGGAGGTGCGGGTACTGCCCGTAGACGAAGATCGTCAGGAGCGGGCTGGTGAACATCGCGACCGCCAGGTCGAGGTCGAGGTCGGGGGCGACCTCGCCGCGTTCGAGCCAGTACTCGAACGTGTCGCGCACGTGCCTGCGCCTCCGCTCCACGAGCCGGTCGTGGTGGCGCTTGTACTCGGGGTCCTCGTGGAACACGGTCATCATGCACCGGATGACCTTCATGTCGCGGGGGCCGTAGACGCGGCGCATGTTGTTGCCGAGGAACACGAGGTCGTCGTGCAGCGAGGTGTGCGGGATCCCCTCCGGCACGGGGGCCTTGATGCTCTCGAAGGCCGCGGCGATGAGCTCCTCCTTGGAGGACCAGCGCCGGTAGATCGTGGCCTTGGAGACGCCCGACAGCTCCGCGACGCCCTCGACGCTGACGTCGGTGACGGTCCCGTGCTCCGCGATGAGGTCCAGCACGGCCTCCAGGATGGACTGGCTCACCGCCTCGCTGCGGGGGCGGCCCTTGACGGGGGCCGCCGCCGCAGGAGCCGACGCCGCGGGGGCGCGGTGGTGGGCTGTCGCGTCGCGGAGCTCGGGTCTCATGACTCGATTGTCCCTCAGACCTCGGCCAGGGCGGGCTCGGCCGCCTCGGCCTGGGCCTCGGTCTCCTCGCGGCGCTGCCGTCCGGGGAAGAACAGCGCGATGATGACGAGGCCGAGGACGCCGACCGCGATCGCGACGAGCGCGGTCGTGTGGAGGGCGTTGATGAACGAGTCGTTCGCCGCCTGGGTGATCTGCGCGGCGGCCTCGGGCGTGAACTGTCCGCTCTGGAGGCCGGATTCGAGCACGCCGTAGGTCGCGGAGTAGGACTCCTGCGCGGCCGCGGGCAGGTCGGGGGCGGTGTCGGCGATGTGGCCCTGGTAGGACTGGGCCATGATCGTGCCGAGCACGGCGACGCCGAGGGCGCCGCCGACCTGGCGTAGGGTGTTGGCGAGCGCCGAGCCGACGCCGGCCTTCTCCCTGGGGACCGAGGACATCAGCGTGTTCATGGCGGGCGGCATGAGGTTGGCCATGCCGGCGCCGGTGATGAAGAACAGGGCGATGATGACCCAGACCGAGGTGTCGGCCTCGTACACGAACGCGGTGACCGCGAAGTTGGCGATGACCAGGAGCATCGCGACGATGCCGACGGCCTTGGCGCCGAAGCGGTTGACGAGGGTGTTCGACAGCGGCGCGAAGACGAGCATCGAGGCGCCGAACGGCAGGAACAGCAGACCGGTCTCCAGCGGCGAGTAGCCCTTCAGGATCTGGAGGTAGAAGGTCATGAAGAACATCAGGCCCATCATCCCGAAGAACGTCAGGGTGATGATGGCCGAGGAGGCCGAGAAGCGGGTGCTCTTGAACAGCTTCATGTCGAGCGAGGCGTGCGGGATGCGCCGCTCCCACAGGACGAAGGCGACCAGGACGATGACGCCGAGGGCGATGGTGCCCCAGACCTCGATGCCGGTCCAGGAGCCGGCGTCGCCGGCCTCGATGATGCCGTAGGTGAGGCTGACGAGGCCGAGCATCGACAGGACCATGCCGACGATGTCGGGCCGGGCCTGGCTGCCCTTGGACTCGGGCGCGAGGATCGTGATGGCGATGAGGCCGAAGACGACGATCGGCACGTTGATGAGGAAGACCGAGCCCCACCAGAAGTGGTCGAGGAGGGCCCCGCCGACGATCGGGCCGACGGCGCCGCCGATGCCGACCGCGCCGGTCCAGATGCCGAGGGCCTTCGGGAACTCCTTGGCGGAGAAGACGTTGCGCAGGAGCGACAGCGTCGAGGGCATCATGATGGCCGCGCCGGCGCCCATGAGGGCGCGGTACCAGATGAGCTGGTCGGGCGTGGTCGAGTAGGCCGACAGCAGCGAGGCGACGCCGAAGACGAGGAGGCCCGCCAGGAGCATGCGCTTGCGTCCGATGCGGTCGCCGATGATGCCGGAGGCGAAGAGCAGGCCCGCGAAGACGAGCGTGTAGGAGTTGATCATCCAGGCGAGGTCGCTCTGGCTGGCGCCGACGCCGACCGGGTCGGGCTCCGCGAGGGTCTTCATCGCGACGTTGAGGACGGTGTTGTCGAGGACGACGACGATGAGGCTGAGGACCAGCACGCTGAGGATGGCCCACCGGCGCGGGTGGCCTTCGTCGTCGGATCCGGTCTCCAGGACCGGGTCGGAACGGGTTTCGCTCACAGGGTTTCCATTCTGTGCTCGCACTGGACGTGCAGTGCGGAGATGTCGCCGCGGCGCCGATACCGCGGGGGCGGTGTTGATCGGTGATTCGTCGTATAGACGTTCCGCGGGCGGGTTTTGTGACGGCCCGGGCGCGGTCGCCGCTGTCTCGGGGAGCCTCGGCTCCGCAGGGCGGCGTGGTGTTGGAGACGACGTTACGCCATTCCGAAACGATACGGTACCGTATCGTTAAGTAGATCACAGGGAATCGTACCGCCGGGGTACGACAGTCCCGTGAACTCCGTGCGAAGGACCGTGTTCACTCCGCTGCGGGCGCGCCGGGCGGGCCCGGCCCCGGGTGGTTGAATGGGCCTCGTGGCACCCAAGTTCCCGTACGACGACCTCCAGTCGTTCCTGGCCGCCCTCGAAGCCGACGGCGACCTCAAGCGGATCTCCGCCGAGGTGGACCCCCACCTGGAGATCTCCGAGATCACCCAGCGGGTGATCCGCGAGGGCGGGCCCGCGCTCCTGTTCGAGAACCCGGCCGGAAGCGACATCCCGGTCGCGATCAACCTGTTCGGGACGACGAGCCGCATGGCGAAGGCCCTCGGCGTGGCCGACCTCGACGAGATCGGGCAGCGCATCGGCGAACTCGCCAAGCCCGAGCTGCCGGTGGGCTGGGCGGGCATCCGCGACGGCCTCGGCAAGCTCATGCAGCTCAAGTCGGTGCCGCCCAAGCGCATCAAGAAGGCCCCGTGCCAGGAGGTCGTCTTCACCGGCGACGACGTGGACCTGAACCTGCTCCCGGGCCTCCAGGTGTGGCCCGGCGACGGCGGGGTCTTCCACAACTTCGGGCTGACCCACACCAAGCACCCCGAGACCGGCAAGCGCAACGTCGGCCTCTACCGGCTCCAGCAGCACGACGAGCGGTCGATCGGCCTGCACTGGCAGATCCACAAGAACTCGACGAGCCACTACGCCGAGGCCGAGAAGCGCGGCGAGCGGCTGCCGGTCGCGATCGCGATCGGCCCGGACCCGGTGATGGCGTACGCGGCGACCGCGCCGCTGCCGCCGGACATCGACGAGTACCTGTTCGCGGGCTTCCTGCGGGGCGAGCGCGTCGAGATGGTCGACTGCCTGACCGTCCCGCTCCAGGTCCCGGCGAACTCGCAGATCGTCCTGGAGGGCTGGGCCGAGCCCGGCGAGCGGGTCGACGAGGGACCGTTCGGCGACCACACCGGGTTCTACACGCCGGTGGAGCCGTTCCCGGTGATGCACGTCGAGGCGATGACCATGCGGCAGAACCCGATCTACCACACGATCATCACCTCCTCGCCCCCTCAGGAGGACCACGGCCTGGGCAAGGCGACCGAGCGGATCTTCCTGCCGCTGGTGAAGATCATGATCCCCGAGATCGTCGACTACGACATGCCGGCGGAGGGCGTCTTCCACAACTGCGTGATCGTCTCGATCGACAAGAAGTTCCCCAAGCAGGCGCAGAAGGTGATGAGCGCGATCTGGGGGCTCCAGATGATGAGCCTGACGAAGCTCATCGTGGTCGTCGACGCCGACTGCGACGTGCACGACTACCGCGAGGTGGCGTGGCGGGCGCTGGGGAACGTGGACTACTCGCGGGACCTGCTGCTCACCGAGGGCCCGGTGGACCACCTCGACCACGCCTCGTACCACCAGTTCTGGGGCGGCAAGGCCGGGATCGACGCGACCGCGAAGTGGCCCCAGGAGGGCTACACGCGCGGGTGGCCCGAGGCCATGCGCATGAGCGCCTCCGTGAAGGCCACAGTGGACCGACGCTGGAAAGAGTACGGACTTGACTGAGACGCTGCCCCGCCCGAACCACGTCAAGGACTTCTTGAAGCTGGTCGCCTTCGAGCACTCGGTGTTCGCGCTGCCCTTCGCGTACCTGTCGACGCTGACCGTCATGCATCTGGAGGACGCGTTCTCGTGGTGGGACCTGGTCCTGGTCACCGTCGCGATGGTCTCCGCTCGCACACTCGCCATGGCGGCCAACCGGATCATCGACCGCAAGATCGACGCGCAGAACCCGCGCACCGCCAAGCGCGAGCTGGTGACCGGGAAGGTCTCGCTGCGGACGGCGTACTGGGGCTGCGCGGTGAGCCTGGTGCTCCTGCTGGCCTCGGCGGCGCTGCTCAACCCGCTGTGCCTGTACCTGAGCCCCCTGGCAGTGGCGCCGCTGATCGTCTACCCGTACGCGAAGCGCTTCACGGACTACCCGCACGCGGTCCTGGGCCTGGCCCAGATGGTCGCGCCGGTCGGGGCGTGGGTGGCCGTGACCGGGACGTTCGCGGGCTCGGGCCCGGCGGTCGTCCTCGGTGCGGCCGTCGGCCTGTGGATCGGCGGGTTCGACCTGATCTACGCGTGCCAGGACGTCGAGATCGACCGGAAGATCGGCGTGCACTCCACGCCGGCGCGCTGGGGCGTCAAGGCCGCCCTGCACGCCTCCTCGGTAACGCACGTCGTCACGCTCGCGCTGTTCGCGTGGTTCGGCCTGCTCACCGGTTTCGGCCTCCTGTACTGGATCGGCCTCGGCCTGGTCGCGGTCGCCCTGGTCTACGAGCACTCGATCGTGCGGCCCGGCGACCTGTCGAAGGTCAACCGGGCCTTCTTCACCGCGAACGGGTTCGTCGCGGTGGCGCTGTTCGCGTTCGCCCTCGTGGACCTCCTCCTGCGCTAGTCCTCCCCTAGGCCGCCTCGCTCGCGTGGGCGAGGGCCGACGGCGTCGTGCGGCCGTTGATCGCGGGCGCCTCCCGGATGAGCGAGTCGTCCGTCACGGCCTCGACCATGAAGAGCGCGAAGTCGGTCCGGCGGGTCGTGTTGCTCTCCAGGATGGGGTCGCCGACGTGGCGGCTCCACACCGGCAGGCCCTGGCTGGGGCCCTCTTCGAGGTCGCTGCCGCGCACCAGGGTCCAGCGGGTCTCGCTCTTGAAGACCAGGTCGGCGGCGCGGTACTGGTCGTTCATGTCGATTAGGCGCGTGAAGCGCAGGAACCGCGCGAAGGCGACGGCGGCCCTGATGTTGCGCGAGTACCTGTCCTTCCCGTCGCGGGTGATGTGCCAGCCGCAGGAGAAGACCAGGCGGGCGCCGGGCTTCGCGAAGTCCATGACCGCCTTGGCGGTGCCCGAGGCGTAGTCGTTGACGCCCCAGGGGGCGAGGACGGCGAGGACGGCGTCGCAGCCCTCGACGGCGCGTTCGATGACGTCGCGGTCGTTGGTGAAGCCGGCGTGGATCGTGATGCGCCCGGCGTAGTCGTCGAGCTTGTGGACGCTCTTCTCGCGGCAGACGCCGACGACCTCGTAGCCGCGGTCGAGGGCGTGCTGCACCATGTAGCGTCCGAGTTTGCCGGAGGCGCCGACGATGCAGATCTTCTTGCCGGTGTGCTGGGGGATCGGTTCCATGACGTGCTCCTCGTTCGAAGGGTGCTTACTCCTTTACACTGTACAGGAAAACTGTACGGTGTAAAGTACAGTCGCCGCCGGCCGAACGAACAGGAGTTGCAAGTGAGCGACGAACCCGCGACGCCGTCCGCCCGAGGCTCGCTGAGCAGGGAGAAGGTGCTGCGCGCGGCGGTCGAGATGGCCGATGCGGCGGGCGGGGCGGTGCCGAGCACGCGCAAGCTCGCCGAGGGCCTGGGCGTGCGGGCAATGGCGCTGTACCACCACTTCCGCAACAAGGACGAGCTCCTCGACGGCATGGTCGACCTCGTCTTCTCCGAGGTCGAGCTGCCCGAGGACGGCGCGGACTGGCGGGAGGCGGTGCGGCGGCGCTCGGGCTCGATGCGCGACGCGCTGCGGCGCCACCCGTGGGCGATCGCGCTCATGGACTCGCGCCTGAACCCGGGCCCGGCGACGCTGCGCCACCACGACGCCGTCATCGGGTGCCTGCGCGCGAACGGCTTCACGACCGCCGGTGCGGCCCATGCGTTCTCGCTGCTCGACAGCTACATCTACGGGTTCGCGGTGCAGGAGCACGCGCTGCCGTTCGAGGACGAGCACGACGTCGAGGAGGTCGCCGAGGTCGTCATGGCGCAGGTCCCCGCCGACGTGTACCCGCACCTGACGGAGCTGGCCGTGGAGCACGTGATGAAGCCCGGGTACGCCTACGGCGACGAGTTCTGGATCGGCCTCGACCTCATCATCGACGGCATGGAGCGCCGCCGCGAGGAGTGGTTACTGCCAGCCGGTGGCCCTGCGGACCAGGTCCTCGACGTACGGCGCGAGCGTCGCCGAGAACGTCGCCGTCATATGCGAGTGGTCCCGGAACGTCAGGATGTTCCCGATGACGGCCGGGCAGGTGCCATCCGGGCACACGTACTCGACCAGATCCCCGAAGACCACATTGGACGGCACGTCGGGGTAGGCGGCCGCAGGGTCGCCGAGCGTCCGGGAGGTCGCCACCGACGACGTGCACTCCGCGATCTCATGCTGCTCAAGGCATTCGGGCAGCGGCTCGTCGAGGCGCGGCAGGTCGCGCAGGGCCAGGACCTGGACGCCCTGCTCGTCGAGGGTGCGCCAGCGGTCGGCGAAGCCCGGGTAGGCGCTCTCGCCCTCGGGGAACGCGCGCGTGGCCAGGGTGACGACCAGGTCGGGGCGCAGCTCGTCGAGGATGTCGACGACCTGGCCGTTCCATTCGACGCAGGAGGCGGCCTGGTCGGCGTCGTCGTTGCGGGGCTCCTCGGTCGAGAACTGGCAGCCCGATTTCGTGAGCGACACCAGGCGCCAGCCCGCGTTCTCGGCGGCCTCGTGGAAGGCCGGGAACCAGTGGCCGATGCGCGAGCCGCCGACGAGCGCGATCACGTGCTCGGCGTCCGGGTCCCCGTACGAGCACGGCGTGGCCTCGGACCCGTCCAGGCCCGCATCGCAGCCGTCGTCGTAGATGAGCGGCATGTCCAGGACGTTGTCGAGCGGCGGGATGAACGGCGCCTCCGGCAGCGAGGCGGCCAGCTCGGGGTCGGTGAGGACGGCCGCGCCCGGGTACGTCTCCCGGTCGGCGGCCAGCGCGGCGAGCTCCGCGTCCGCGGACTCGTTGCGCTGCAAGTAGACGTGCTGGGCGGCGAGGGTCAGCGCGAGGAGCGGGACGGCGAACGCCGACGCGGTCGCGAGGGACCAGCGGCGGCCCGGGAAGCGCTTGGCGAACGCGGCGACGCGGCCTTCGACGAGCCAGGTGGTGAGGGCGGCCAGGACGAGCGCGAGGCCGAGGACGGCGGCGCCGCCCGCGAGGGTCGCGGTCTCTCTTCCGGTGCGGTGCAGGTAGACGACGAGGATCGGCCAGTGCCACAGGTACAGGGCGTAGGACCACGCGCCGAGGCGCATCACGGGCTTCCAGGTCAGCAGCCGGTCGACGGCGTACGGCAGGCCGGTGGTCCCGGCGAGGATCATGCAGGCCGCCGCGCCGACCGGCCACAGGGCGATCGCGCCGGGGAACAGGGTCGAGACGTCCAGGAGCGCGCCGCACGACAGGAGCGCGGCGAGCCCGAACCAGCCGAGCGGCACCCGGAGTGCGGTCGGCAGGCGCAGGTACGGGAGGGCGAGCGCGAACATGCCGCCGAACGCGAGCTCCCACAGTCTCGCCCCGGTGTCGAAGTACGCCCAGGCCTGGCGGGTGTCGGTGGTGACGAGCGAGTACGTCAGCGACACGGCGAACACCATGGCGCAGAGCAGGAACACCGCTTCGCGCAGGCGGACGCCCCGTGTGCGGGCCAGGAGCGCCGCGAACGCGACGAGGACGAGCCACAGCAGGTAGAACTGGCCCTGGATCGACAGGGACCAGAAGTGCTGGAGCGGGCTCGGGGCGCCGTCGCGGGCGAGGTAGTCGACGGCCTTGGCCGCCAGCGCCCAGTTCTCGTAGTACAGCAGCGAGGCGACGGTCTCGTCGAAGACCGCGGGCCGGCGCGAGTTCGGGAGCCACAGGTACGCGGCGGCGAGCGTCCCGGCCGCGACGACCGCGGCGGTCGGCAGGAGCCGGCGGGCCAGGCGGGTGAGGAAGTGCGTGGCGCGGACGCCCCCGGAGCGCTCGACCGAGCGCGTCAGGGACGCGGTGATGAAGAAGCCCGTGAGGAACAGGAAGACGTCGACGCCGCCGGAGACGCGGTTGAACCAGATGTGGTAGACGGCGACGAGGAGCACCGCGACCGCGCGCAGGCCCTCGACCTCGGGTCGGAACCCGGTGTCGCGGCGGGCCGGGACGGCGGCGGTGCGGACGGGGGACGGCTCGGTGATTGTGGACATACTCACATCAATGAGGAGGGTCTCCTGGGGTATCTCGGCAGCGTAGAGACGCCCCGCAACCCTGCGCCGAATCGAAGAGGCCCTCCGGGTGTCCGTCCGGTGAATCCGCGGTGAACGGGCGCGGACCAGGCGGACGGGGCGCGGGCCGAGTGGCCGGTGGGGCTCCCCGGGCGCTCCCCGCGTCCCGGAGCTCCGTTTATGCCGGATCGACACGGGCCCGGGTCTGGACTTTCGCAGGCCGCGTGGTCCAAGATGGGGCCATGTGGCCCCGATCGACCGATCCCGCCCCTCCGGGGAGGATCCAGTGCATCCGCTGATCGGGTACCTGATCGCCGTGGGGCTCTTCGCCATCGGCCTCTACGGGGTCCTCACGCGGCGCAACGCGGTCCTCCAGCTCGCCGCCGCCGAGCTCATGCTCGGCGGCGTCCACCTCGTCCTCGTCACCACCGACCTCGTCCACGGCTCGCACACCGGGCAGAGCTTCGCGCTGTTCATCGTGGTCATCGCCGCCGCCGAAGTGGGCGTCGGCCTCGCGCTCATCCTCAACCTGTGGCGCGAGCGCGCCTCCATCGACACCGACGCGCTGCCCGAAGAGGACGAAGCGGAGGCGCCCCGGTGACCGCCCTCGCATGGCTCCTCATCGCGGCCCCGGCCGCCGCCGGCCTCGCCGGGCTCCTGGTCCGCCGCCGCGCGCTCGCGGTCGCGCTGGCGTTCGCGGGACCGGCGGTTGCTTTGGCGTGCGCGGCCGCCGTGTCGTTCGCGAACCCGCGGACCGCGGTCATCCTCGCGGACTTCGGGACGGTCCGCGTGTGGGCCGCGCTCGACCTCTCCCCCGGGGCGTGCGCCGTCGCGCTCGCGACCGCGGTCGTGTCGTTCCTGGTGCAGCTGTACTCGTCCGCCTATCTGCGCGGCGACCCGCGCTACGCGCCGTTCGCGGCCCAGGTGAACCTGTTCTGCGCGGCGATGCTCCTCGTGGTCGCCGCCGACGACCTCGTGTTCCTCCTCATCGGCTGGGAGGTCATGGGCGCGTGCTCGTACCTCCTCATCGCTCACTACGCGAAGCTCCCGCAGGCGCCGGGCGCAGCCGCGAAGGCGTTCCTGGTGACCCGCTTCGGCGACGTCGCGTTCGTCCTCGGCGTCATGCTGCTCGGCGTCTCGGCGGGCACGTTCCGCATCGGCGAACTCGGCGAGGCGCCCGCGGCCGGGGCGGCGATGCTGCTGATCCTGTTCGGCTGCATCGGGAAATCGGCGCAGTTCCCGCTCCAGATCTGGCTCCCCCCGGCGATGGCCGGCCCGACCCCGGTGAGCGCGCTCATCCACGCGGCCACGATGGTCGCCGCGGGCGCGTACGTGCTCACGCGGCTCCTGCCGGTCTGGCCTCCGGACCTGCTGCTGGTGGTCGCGGTGGTGGCGGCGGTGACGATGGTCGGCGCGGGGCTGTGCGCGCTCGCGGCGCGCGACGTCAAGGGCGTGCTCGCGTGGTCGACGGTCAGCCAGGTCGGCTTCATGTTCGCGGCGGTCGCGGTCGCGGCCGGGGACGCGGCGCTGTTCCACCTGGTCGCGCACGCGGCGTTCAAGGGGCTGCTGTTCTTGACCGCGGGCGTGGTGATCGCGCTGGCGGGCACGGACGGGTCGCTGGCGAGCACCCGGTTGCGGCCGGGTGATTCGCGGCTCGCGTTCTGGGCCATGACGATCGGGCTCGCCGCGATGGCGGGCCTGCCGCCTTTGGGCGGGTTCTACTCCAAGGAGGCGGTGCTCAGCGCGGCCTACGAGGCGGGGACGCCGGCGGGGGTGGTCGTGTTCTGGGCCGGGGTCGGGGCGAGCATCCTGACGGCGGCGTACGCGGCGCGGTTGTGGCTCCTGGTGTTCTGGCGCGGCGCGGGCCCCGCGAGGCGGCCGGCGGTGCCGCGTGCGGAGTCGTTCAGCTTGTGGGCGTTGACGATCGCGACCGTGGCGGTCGGGGCGCTCTACTACTCGGGACCGTTCGAGGTGCCCTCGCTGCACCCGGACCTGATGGCTTTGCTGCTGCTGGCGACCCTCGGCGGGTTCGCGGTGATCGCGGACTCGTGGTGGCGCGACCGGCCCGGTCGGCGCACGGACGAGCAGGTCACCGACCGGGACCCGGCTAGGGTCCTGGGGCGGGCCCGGGGGCCGTTGGCGGAGGGGCTGTACGCGGAGCGGCTGGCGGCCAAGGCGACTCGGGGTGTCGCGGCAGCGGCGAGCGCGGCGGCGACGGCACTGGATGTGCGGCTCGTCGACGGCACGGCGGTCGAGGGCTCGGCGCGCGCCACACTGGCGGCGGCCGAGGAGACGGCGGCCGGCCACCGGGGCGGCCTGGTGCGGTATCTGCGTCTGAGCGCCGCCGGAACGCTGGTCGTCGCAGTGGTCGCGATCGGGGTGAGCATGTGGAACTGATGCTGTTGTTGGCGGCGGGTCTTCCCGCTGCCGGGGCGCTCGCGGTGTGGGGGTTGCGGCGGAAGCCGTATGCGCACTGGATCGGGGCGGGGGCGGCGGCGCTCGCGTTTGCGGCGGTGGCGGTGCTGCCGGTCGGGCGTGGGAGCGGGGCGTGGTTCGCCGCGGGCGGGGAGCTCACGGGCGGCTGGTGGCACCAGTTCGCGATCGAATGGGCCCCTTCGCTCCACCTGGAGTTCTCGCTCGCGGTCGACGGCGTCTCCTGGACCCTCGCGCTCCTCACCGCGCTGCTGGGGGTCCTGTGCTGCATCCACAACGCGGTCGGCGCGGAGCAGCGCGCCTCCGACCTCCTCGGCGCCGACCGGGCCGCTTCAGCTCCCCTTCAGGTCCGGGCGGGTAGCTTCGAAACCGGGGGCCCTCCCCAGGCCCCGAACCGGGTCCTCGGGCTGCTCGGCGGCCGCCGCGCTTCAGCTCCCGTTCAGGAACCCCCGGCTACCGTTGAAACCGGGGGCCCTTTCCCAGCGGCGGCGCCGGTCCATGGGGTGCCCGCCGGAGCGCTCGGCGACGACTCCGAGTCCCCTGAGTGGCAGTCGCCGATCCTCACCGCGCTGCTCCTCGCCGTGCAGGCCGCCTCCACGCTCGTGTTCCTCGCCGACAACCTGGTGCTGTTCTTCATCGCGTTCGAAGCGGTGCTCCTGCCGATGTGGGCGATCATCCACCGCTACGGCGACCCCGCCGCGCGGCGGCGGGCCGCCGCCAAGTTCGCGCTCTTCACCGTCGCCGGGTCGCTCCTCATGGCCACCGGCCTGTTCGTCGCGATCGCGGACACCGGCACCGCCGACCTCGGCGCGATCATCGTCCACGGCGGCGTGAGCGACGACGTCTCGCTCCTCGTCTTCGCGCTCCTCGCCCTCGGATTCGCCGTCAAGGCCCCGCTGTGGCCGCTCCACTCGTGGCTGCCCGACGCGCACACCGCCGCCCCCACCGTCGGCTCGGTCCTCCTCGCCGGAGTGCTCCTCAAACTCGGCACGTACGGCCTCATCCGCGTCGCCGGAGGCCTCGCCCCCGACGGCGCCGCCGAAGCCGCGCCCGTGCTCGCAGTCCTCGCCGCGGCGGGCATCCTCGTCGCCGGGCTCGTGTGCCTGCGCCTGCCCGAGATCAAACGGCTCATCGCCTACTCCTCGGTGGGCCACATGGGATTCGTGGTCCTCGCGTTCGCCGCCGGCACCGAAGCGGGCATCCGCGCCGCCCTGTTCGGGAACCTCGCCCACGGCCTCGTCACGCCCCTCCTGTTCTTCCTCGCCGGCGCCCTCAAGGCCCGCACCCACACCGGCAGCCTCGGCGCCCTCGGCGGGCTCCGCCTCGCCGCGCCCGCGCTCGCGGGGCTCCTCGGGTTCGCCGCCCTCGCCTCCCTCGGCCTGCCCGGCCTCGCCGGGTTCTGGGGCGAGGCGTTCACCGTGTACGCGGCGGCCGAACGCGGCGGCGCCTGGCTCGCCCTCGCCGCGGCCGCGGCGTTCGGCGCGTTCCTCGCCGCCGCGTACCTGCTGCGCATGCTCAGGCGCGTCAGCCACGGCCCGGTGGCGCCCGCCGCGATCGGCATCGGCGACGTCTCGGCCGCCGAAGCCGCCGTCTGGGCCCCGCTCGTGGCCGGGACGCTGCTCCTCGGGCTCGTCCCGGGCCCGCTCCTGACCCTGTTCTCGGAGGGGCTGCTCTGATGCGGGTCCAAGCGATCGACCACGCGGCGATGCTGCCGCTCTACCTCGCGGCCGCCGCCGCGGTCCTCGCGTTGTTCGCGGGCCGCTTCGCCAAGGCCGCCGGCATGATCGGCCTCGGCGCGGCCGCGGCCGCCGCCGTGTGGGTCGGCCTCGGGCCCGACCGGGCCACGTTCGCCGTCGGCGACTGGCACTCCTACGTCGCCGACGACGCCGCCATGGGCACCGCCGCCCTCTTCGCCGCCCTCGCGGTCCTCGTCGCCGCGCTGAGCGGACGCCAGGCCGGCGAGTACTGGTTCCTCCTCGCCGCCTCGGCCGCGGGCGGGATCGCGCTCGCCGGGTCGCGGGACCTCATCACGCTCATCGTCGCCGTCGAGACCCTCACGCTGCCGCTGTACGTCCTCGTCACGCGCCCCGGCCGCGACGGCGCCGAAGCCGGGACGACCTTCCTCATCGCCTCCGTGACCTCCTCCGCGACCGCCCTCATGGGCGCTGCGCTCCTCTACACCGCGAGCGGAACCGTGCACCTCGAAGGACTCCGGGCGGGCCTGGACGGCGCCCACGCGGGCCTCACCGCCGCCGGGGCCGCGCTGCTCCTGGCCGGCCTGGCGTTCAAGCTCGCGGCCGCGCCGCTCCACGCCTGGGCGCCACTGGTCTTGGAGCGCGCCCCGCTCCCGGTCGCCACCTACCTCGCCAGCGCCTCGAAGCTCGGCGGCGCCGTCGCGATCACCTGGGTCGTGTACTTCGGGCTGTCCGGGACCGCGAGCGCCGGGGTCGTGATCGCGGTCCTCAGCGTCGCCTCGATCGTCATCGGGAACCTCGGCGCGCTCGTGCAGCGCCGCACGGTCGCCCTCCTCGCCTGGTCCGGCATCGCCCACGCCGGGTACGCCCTCGCCCCGCTCGCCGTCATCATGACCGCAACGGGCCGAGACCAGGCCGGCCCCGCCGCCTCGGCCGCCCTCGCCTACGCCGTCTTCTTCGTCCTCCTGGAGGCCAGCGCCTTCGCCGCCGTCACGGCCGTCCGCCCCGATGCGGGAGGCATGTTCGGCTCCGACGAGCGTCGTACCCCGCGGGCAGACTTGAAATCGGGGGGTCCCCTGGAGTCCGTTTTGAAGGGCGGCGCCGGGAATGTCGGCCCCGGCGGCCGGATCGCCGAACTCACCGGGCTGTGGAAGTCCGCTCCCCTGCCCGCCGCCGTGCTGCTCTTCTCGGTCATCGGCCTCGCCGGGCTTCCGCCCGCGCTCGCCGGGACCTTCGCGAAGGTCGCGGTCCTCGAAGTGCTCGCCTCCTCGGCCGTGTGGCTGGCCGTCGTGGTCGCGGCCGGGGCCGTCGTGGGGCTCGCGTACTACCTGCCGCTCGCGCGGGTCCTCCTCGTCGGCCGCGCCGACCCGGCCCCGCGCCGGTTCGCCCTCGCCGTCGCCCTGGCAGGCCTGGCCCTGGTCGCGGTCTCGGTCGCGCCGCAGGTCGTGTTGGACTTCACCGCGCTTTCTCGGTAAACCTTCAGCTTCCGCAGAAATACTGGCCGTAACCAGGACGTTGCTTTTCCCACAAGGAGGGAAACCCAACCACCATGAAGCACCACAACGGCCTCAAGACGGCGGTGCTGCTCGGCGCGATGTCGGCGATCGTGATCGCCATCGGCTACGCCTTCGGCGGCTCCACCGGCGTCGTCATCGCCGCAGGTGTAGCGGTCGCCATGAACGCCTACGCCTACTTCAACTCGGACAAGATCGCCCTGCGCTCGATGCGGGCCCAGCCCGTCACCGAGGCGCAGGCGCCGCAGCTGTACGGCATGGTCCGCGAGCTCTCGCAGCGCGCCGGGCAGCCGATGCCGCGGCTCTACGTCTCGCCGACCATGCAGCCCAACGCGTTCGCGACCGGCCGCAACCCCGAGAACGCGGCCGTCGCCGTCACCGAGGGCATCCTGCACCTGCTCAGCCTCGCCGAGCTGCGGGCCGTGATCGGGCACGAGCTGTCGCACGTCTACAACCGCGACATCCTCATCTCCTCGGTCGCCGGCGCGCTCGCCAGCATCATCACGATGCTCGCGAACCTCGCGATGTTCCTGCCGTTCTTCGCCTCCGACGACGAGGACCGGCCGAACCCGCTGGTGCTGCTGCTGACGATGATCCTCGGCCCCGTCGCGGCCGCGATGATCCAGATGGCCGTCTCGCGCTCGCGCGAGTACGAGGCCGACGCCGACGGCGCCCGCCTCACCGGCGACCCGCTGGCGCTCGCGAGCGCCCTGGAGAAGATCTCCGCGGGCGTCGACCGGATGCCGGCCCGCGCCGACAGCCGGATCGCCGAGCAGTCGCACCTGATGATCGAGTCGCCGCTGCGCGGCGGCGGCCTCGCCGGCCTGTTCTCGACCCACCCGCCGACCGAGCAGCGCGTCAGGCGGCTGCGCGAGATGGCCCGCGGCGTCGTCAGCTAAAGCAAAGAGGGCACACCGAAAGCCGCGCCAGCCGTGCTGGCGCGGCTTTCCGCAAGTCAGATGTCGCTCCGGCGTTCGCGGCGCTAGTAGATGCTGCCGCCGATGTCTTTGATGCCCGTGCGGACGTCCAGGAGGTACACCAGCGCAGCCGCGATGGCGACGAGGGCGAACAGGTTGAGCCGGGCGTAGCCGCCGAAGAGGAGCGCCAAGACGAGGCTCACCACGAGGAGCCCGAGCCAGGTGCCCTTCGAGAGGGTGCCGACGGCGTTGAACGCCTCCGGTTTCTGCACTGCGCAGTGGATGACGGCGATCAGGGACAGGAGCGCGGCTCCGTATCCGATGATCTGCGAGATCACGCCTCGAATCTCGAAGGCAAGCACGGCATCGAACTCTGGCATGTGGCCCAGCCTACCCGCAGGTGCTCGGAAGCCGGTCGGCTCGGCTACTTGCCGAGCTTACGACGCTGAACGCGGGTCTTGCGGAGCAGCTTGCGGTGCTTCTTCTTCGCCATGCGCTTGCGCCGCTTCTTGATGACCGAGCCCATAGAGCTTCCTCACAGGTGTTGACTAGACGATAGTTAGAGCCCGACAAGCCTAGCCCGTCCCCCCGGCGGCCCCCTCGCCGGGCGAGTTCGAGCGAAGGCCCCGTCACAGCTCGCGCGTGGCGGGGCCAGGGCCGACGGCCCGGGATCACTCGTCCGTCTGGAGGGCCTCGGAGAGGTACGTCTTCACGGCGCTCTCGGGGACGCGGAAGGAGCGCCCCACCCGCACCGCCGCGATCTCACCGTTGTGGACGAGGCGGTACACCGTCATCTTCGAGACGCGCATCAACTCGGCCACTTCCGTCACCGTCAAGAACTTGACCTCGTCGAGGAGGTCCCCGGGTTCGCTCATGTGTCTCACCGTTCTGTCGAGGGCTGTTGCGAGCACTATTGCCTGTGCAAGGACGTGGGGTTGTGTGATGTCTTAGAGGTGCGGCGGACGCGAATGCCCTATGAACCGAAACAAGTCGGTCGTCACGAAGCGTGACGTTGATGTCTTTCGATTGGGATGTTGCTCATGTTACGGCAGTCCGCGCCACCCGGCAACACCCGATCTCACACCGTCTGGGCAATGAATGCCGTAATTTCCTCCATCAGCGCGGCATAGTCCTTGCCGTAGACCGCCTGCGCGGCGTCGACCGCCGGGGTGCCCTCGCGCGCGGTCATGCCGAAGAACTCGGCGAACGCGTCGACCCCGTAGGTCTCGATCATGTAGTGCACGCCCAGGAACCCGCAGCCGTACTTGCCCGAGCCCGCGAGCGTGTCGTCGTCCTCGGTGGGCGGCAGGATGTCCGACTCGCAGCCGCCGATGGCGACGTAGTCGCGGACGTCCCACATCCGGTCGTAGTCCTCAAGGGCCCGGTCCCCGTGGTCGATGTACTCGGCGACGCCCTCGACCATCCACCACGTGTCGTCGGCGTACCGCTCGGACGGCGCGGCCCACAGGGTCACGGCGTGCCCGAGCTCGTGGCGGATGACCGACACCAGCCCGTCGCCCCAACCGGTGCGGTCGACGCCCATGACCGTGGCGTACGTGGACGGCTGCCGCTCCCCGTTGATCGTCCCGTTGAGCGGCAGGGCGAAGCCGAGGACGTCCTCGGAGTCCCACATGCCGCCGAACCAGGTGTCGAACTCCTCGTCGCTGGCGATGTAGATGACGTACCGGTCGGGCTTCTCCCAGTACGCCCACTTGTCGGCGTTCTCGGCCGCGGCCTCGGAGATCGCCAGCGCCTCGTCCAGGCGGGCCTCCATGGAGACCGGGACGGCGGTGACGGTGCGCTCGCCGACGGCGGCGACCAGGTCGGTGACCTCCCACGGGTGCGGGCCCTCGCCGAACTCGGAGTTGGAGACCTCGATCATCCGCATGCCGTCGTCGTCGGCGCGCCAGCGCGTGTCGAAGACGATGTCGGCGGCCTTGCACGTGTCGGCGGGCTCGACGAAGCAGTAGGAGAGCGCGATGGAGACGTCGTAGAGCGGGACCGCGCCGGAGGCGTCCTCGATGGGGCCGGAGGCGATCTGGTAGTCCCAGCGGGAGACCTGCATCTGGTGGAGCGACTCGTAGCGGCCGGTCATCTGGGTGTGCAGGGTCGGGTCGTAGGCGGCGAGCCAGCCTTCGAGGGAGCCGTTGACGAGCGACTCGGACTGGGCGTCGAGGACGAGCTGCGCCTGCTCCTTGAGGTAGGCGAGGACCTCGGAGGCGGAGGCGTCGGGGCCGGGGCTGGGGACGGTTCCTTCGCCGGGCTCGACCGCGAGGCCTTCGATGGTGCCGGTGTCGCCGCCCATGAAGCCGGGGCGCCAGCCGTTGACGAGCGCGCCGGCGAAGACCGAGGAGGCGACGAGGACGACGACGACGAGGAGCGTGACGAAGTGGTTCCGCTTGGGTTCGGGCCGCGGCAGGTAGTAGCCGGCGGGCCCGCCGGGCCAGGGCGGCATGGCGCTGACGGGGACCGGGCCGGGCGGGACGCCGGGCGGCATCTGCCCGGGGGGCATCTGGCCGGGGGGCATCTGGCCGGGGTGCCCGTAGCCGGGCGGGACGGCTCCCGGCGGGACCATGCCCGGGGCGCCCTGGGGGGCGCCGGGGTGCATCATGCCCGGCGGCGCCATCTCGACCGGGAGCGCCGACGGCGGCCGCGTGGGCTCGATCATCGGCGGCATCGGCGTGGGCTGCGGGAGGACCGTGTCGGCCCCCTCGGCCTGCGGCAGGACGGGCCCGGGGGTGGTGGCGCGGGGCGCGTCGGACCCGCTGCGCTGTCCTGGCACGAGCGGCGCGAGCCCGGGCGGGTTGGCCCCCGCGGGCTCTGCGGCGGGCTGCTCGGGGGATGCCGGGGGGAAGTCTCCGGGGGCTTGAGTCACGTTCGCAACTGTAGTCGCCGCTCGCTAATCCCGCGAGCCGCGAACAGGCACTGTGCGCTGGGCGTCCACTGATTCCGGGGCACGTGGAACCGGCCGAAGACGGTGATCTCCGCCTCCGGCCGGGTGTGAATCTTCTAAGACTTGGTCCACAGTGAGCGGAGGAACACCGCGAGGTTCGCGGGGCGCTCGGCCATGCGGCGCATGAGGTAGCCGTACCACTGGTCGCCGTAGGGGACGTAGACGCGCATCCGGTAGCCCTCGGCGGCGAGGCGCAGCTGCTCGGAGGTGCGGATGCCGTACAGCATCTGGAACTCGAAGGAGTCCTTGTCCCGGTCGTACCAGCGGGCGCGGTCGATGCCGATCTCGATGAGGCGCGGGTCGTGCGTGGCGAGCATCGGGTAGCCGTCGCCGGCCATGAGCGCGTTGATGCACCGCACGTAGGAGCGGTCGACGTCGAGGCTCTTCTGGTAGGCGACCGACTCGGGCTCCTTGTAGGCGCCCTTGCAGAGGCGGATGCGCGAGCTGGGGACGGCGTGGGACTTGCAGTCGTCCTCGGTGCGGCGCAGGTAGGCCTGGAGGACGGCGCCGGTGAGCTCGAACTCGGCGCGGAGGCGCTGCACGATCTCCAGGGTGGAGTCGGTGACCGTGTGGTCCTCCATGTCGACGGTGACGGTGGTCCCGGCGTCGGCGGCGGCGGTGCAGATCTCGCGGGCCCGGTCGTAGGCGAGCTCGGGGTCGATGCGCTGGCCGAGGGCGGAGAGCTTGACGCTGACCTCGGCGGCCTTGGAGAGGCCTTCGCCCTTGAGGGCGGCCAGGAGGTTCAGGTACTCGTCGCGGGTGGCGTCGGCCTGCTCGACGACGACGGTGTCCTCACCGAGGTAGTCGAGGGTGGCGAGCAGGCCGTCGTCGGCGAGCGCGCGGGTGGTGGCGACCGCTTCGGCCGTGGTCTCGCCGGCGACGTAGCGGCGCACGAGCGACCGGGACACGGGCGCGGTGCCGACGAGGCGCTCGATCTTGGACGACCTGGCAGCGGCGAGGATGACGGAACGCAGCATGAGTGCAGCGTAGCCTCCTGTCACGGGCGATCAGGTCACGGTGGCATAACACGTGTGCCGCAACATTGGAAACCGAGGCTTCGACGCGATGGAACGCTCCTCTTCCAAGGTCTTCATCGGTCGCGGCCTCGGTTCACCGTGGTCCCATGTCACAGCTGGGTGTAGGGCCGCTCGTGCTCGCCCGGATGGAAGCCCTGCTCAGGGGCGGGGTCGGTGACCGGGAGGGGCTCGTAGGCGCTGACGTCCATCGCGCGGGTCACTTCGAGGCCGGGCCGGCGCCGGGCGAGGCTCCAGCCGAAGGGGACGGCGGCGGTGTCGGCGATGACGACGCGGCGGGCGTCGTCCAGGCGCAGCGGCTCCAGGCGGCGCAGGGCGATCCGGCGGAGGCTGTAGCCGCGCACGTTCTTGTAGCCGCGCCAGAAGAACCACTTGCGGATGAGGCGCACGGCCTTGGCGTGGGCGCGGGCGAGTTTCCGTCCGGCGCCGCCGGCCTTGCCGGGGAGCCTGGAAATGCGCCGGAACAGCCCGCCGGGGCCGCGTTCGACCAGGAGCGTGTAGGTCCACACGAGGGGCCGGCGGTTCTCGCGGCGGGCGAGGGACAGGACCTCGGCGCGCGGGTCGAACCGCTCGGCCTGCTTCCAGCCCTGGCCGTCGCCGACGAGGACCGTGACCGGGACGCCCCGGGAGAGCAGGTAGTCGAGGTAGCCGTTGACCCGCCCGATGGCGGCCTTCCTGAAGGCCACCACGACGACGCGGTCGGCCTGGGGTGCGAGTGTCGCTTCCACTTGGGTCACCTTCCCTTAGTGACGAGGTCGCGGGCCCACCGCTCGAACGGCGCGAGGGCCGCCTCCCGCGTGAAGGACCGGGCGTACGCGCGCGCCTTGGCCGCGGTGTCGGGGTCGGCCTTGCGGGCCGCGTCCCCGGCGTCGGCCATCGCGGCGGCCACGTGCTGCGGGTCGAGGCTCTCGGGCTCGAACCACAGCGGGTAGTCCCGCAGCAGTTCCTCTGCGGCGCAGCCCTTCTCGTGCACGGAGACGATCGGCTTGCCGGTCGCCATGTACTCGAAGACCTTGCCCGTGGTCACGTATTTGGAGCCGCCGTTGAGGAACACGAGGACGTCGCTGGCGGCGTACGCGGTGCCGATCTCGGACTTGGGGACCGGGCCGCGGTAGGTCACGCCGGGGATCTCCTTGTCGAGGCCGAGCTGGGCCCGCAGCTTCATCTCCGTGGAGGAGAAGAACCCGATGTGGCCGTAGAAGTCGAGGCCCGAGCCGGGGTGGGCGCCGGAGGCGGCCATGAGCCGGTGGCCCTCCAGGAGCGAGTCGATCGGCTGGACGTGCGTGAGGGTCCCGATGAACGCGAACGACAGCGGCCGGTCCTCGGCGGGGCCGGGCCCGAAGGACTCGGCGTCCATGATGTCGGGGTCCCAGCCGTTGAGGACGACCTGCATCCGGTCGGCGGCGTACGGGTACTTCGCGGCGTGCCAGGCGCGCAGCGCCTCGTTGACGTGGACCGCGCCGGCGGCGGTGCGGTGGATCTTCGCCTCCCACTCCCAGGCGGCGTGCCCGGGCGGGAACTTGTCGGCGTTCTCGAACTGGTCGAGGGTCCACGAGTCGCGGTAGTCGATGACGAACGGGACCTTCGTGCGCCGCTCCAGCTCCCATGCGGCCCAGAAGGACGCGAACGGGTTCCCGGTGGCGAGCACCAGGTCGAAGGGCTGCTCGCGGTGGAGGCGCCGCCCGGTCCTGACCGCGCTCTCGGCCCACGTCACGTAGTGCTCGGGGAAGGTCCGGTCGAGCTTGCGCTGGTAGCGCTTCTGGGCGAGGACGGGGAAGTTCCCGCGCCAGAACGAGTAGTTGCGCAGGTCGTTCTCCCACGCGAAGAAGTCCATCTCCGGCTGGAGCACTTCGACGCGCGGGTCGATCGACTCGACGAGGGCCTCGTCGACCGAGCGCACGAAGTCGTAGAAGAACCGGTCGGGGGCGCGCAGCACGGTCACGTCCCAGCCCTGCTCGGCGAAGTGGTTCGCCGTGGCGCGGGCGCGGAAGACGCCGCTGGCGCGCGAGGGCGGGAAGTAGTACGCCAGGTACAGCAGGCGCGGGCGCTCAGACACCGGCGGCCTCCGCTCGGGTCTCGAAGGAGAAGGTCGTGACGAGGTCGGGCCGGGCGTCCAGGAGCGCGGGCAGCCTCCCGGTGCTCAGCTCGACGGCCTGCGGCTCGTGGAGGACGAGCCAGTCGAAGCCGCCCGCCGCGAGCGCCGCCTCGACGGCCTCGCGGCGGCGCACCTCGCGCAGGGCCTGCGTGGCGGGCCAGCGGCGGCGCGTGATCGGGCCGAGGACGGTCCGTCGCC
>NZ_QFRW01000292.1 GCF_003265355.1 Glycomyces dulcitolivorans
ATGACGAGGACGGCGGTGCAGGCGAGGACGGCGACGGCGGCGGTGGCGCGGGCCCGGCGGGCGCGGGCGCGCCGGCCGGGGTCGCGTTCGATGTCGAGGACGCGCCGCCAGTGGCGGACCATGGCGGCGTGCGACAGGACCATCGACAGGAACACGCCGACGACGTACAGGCCGATGAGCTCGTACGCGCCGCCGCCGGAGAGGACGACCAGGAGCGCGGCGGCGACGGCGAGGATGAGGATGCCGTTGGAGTACACGAGGCGGTCGCCGCGCTTGTGGAGCTGGCGCGGCAGCAGCGAGTCCTCGGCGAACACGGACGCGAGCTGCGGGAACCCCACGAACGCGGTGTTGGCGGCGAGGAGCAGGACCCCGGCGGTGGCGAGCATGACCGGCCACAGGGCCGCGGGCGAGCCGCCGAAGACGGCGTCGGCGAGCTGCGCCACGAGGGGATCCTGGCCGCCGGACACGGTGATGTGCGCGCCGACGAGGTAGGCGAGGACGACGATCCCGGTGAACAGGGCGACGGTGGCGGCGCCGACGGTGGTGATCGCGGCGGCGGCGTTGCGCCCGCGCGGGGGCCGGAAGAACCGGACGCGGGTGGTGAACGTCTCGACGCCGGTGACGGCGACCGATCCGGCCGCGAACGCCCTGGCGCACAGCAGGAACAGTGCCGCGGACGTCCATTCGCGCTGATCCTCGGCGCTCTCGGGAGCGGCCGCGGTGGCGAGGTCCTCGCCCGCGGCGAGGCGGCCGAGGCCGGTGAGGACGATCGCGGCCATCCCGGCGACGAACGCGATCGTCACTCCGGCGGCGAACCGCCCGGAGACGCGCAGGCCGCGCAGGTTGAACGCCGCGAGCACCGCGATCGCGGCGGCCGCGATCCACTCGCGCCACGGGTGCAGGGCGGGCGTGAGGGCGACGAGGGCCGCGACGGCGGCGGCGACCGAGACGGCCACGGTGAGGATGTAGTCGAGGACCAGCGCGGCCGCGGCGAGGCGCCCGGCGCCGGGCCCGAAGTTCGCCGCCACGACCCGGTAGTCCCCGCCGCCGCCCGGGTACGCCTGCACCGTGTACCGGTAGGAGGCGATCACCGCGCACATCACGGCCGCCACCGCCAGGCCCGTCCATGGCGAGAACGCGTACGCGGCCGTCCCGGCCAGGCCGAGCACGAGGAACACCTGCTCGGGGGCGTACGCGATCGAGGAGATCGGGTTGACCGCGAGCAGCGGGATCGCGTACCGCTTCGACAGCACCAGATCGGACGCGCGCCCGGAGGCGAACGGCTCGCCCACCAGCAGCCGTTTGAGGACGGCCCACGACCTTGTCACGGCCGTAGCGTAGCGTCCCGCCTCACACCCGGGGGCCGCGAGTTTCCCCGCGGCCCCAGGCGATTCGCTAATCGCAGACGGCGGCCTCCACCGTCAGGGTGCCCGCGCCGGTGTCGAGGACCGCCTCGGTGCCGAGCGGGACCACGCGCGGGTCGACGTCGTGGCCGACCTTGAGGCCGCCGAGGACCGGGACGCCCAGGCCGCCGAGCTTGTCCATGATGACCTCGTTCATCGTCCACTCGCCGGGCTTCCACACGTCGTCGGGGTGCGGCACGAACTGGCCCACCGCGATCCCGGCGAGGTCCGAGAAGTGCCCGGCCCGGATGATCCGCGTCAGCATGTTGTCGACCCGGTAGCGGGCCTCCTCGACCTCCTCGATGAGGAGGATCGCGCCCTCCATGTCCGGCCAGTTCGAGCCGTCCGGCTCGGCGGCCATCAGCGACAGGTTCCCGCCCAGCAGCTTCCCCGACGCCGAACCGGGGACCTCGACGGGCGAGGTCGACACGGTGTCGTCCTTCTTCAGCACCACCGGGTCGGCGGTCATGACCGCGCTGCGCAGCGACTCGGCGGTCGCGGGGGTGTTGTTCGAGGACCACGCCATCATCGGCGAGTGCAGGCTCGGGATGCCGGTCTGCTCGGCGACCGCGAAGTGCAGGGCCGTGATGTCGGAGTACCCGATGACGAGCTTCGGATGGTCTTCCAGGGCGGCGATGTCGGCGTCGTCGATGATGCGGGTGGTCCCGTAGCCGCCGCGGACGGTCATGAGCGCCTTGGCCTCCGGGTGCGCCAGCGCGTAGTTGAGGTCCGCGAGGCGGTCGGCGTCGGGGGCCGACAGGTACCCGAACGTGTCGAGCGCGTGCTCGGTCAGCTCGACGCGCAGGCCCCAGCCCTCCAGGATCGCGACGCCGCGCGCGACCGCGGTCGCGGTGGAGGGACCGCCGGGGGCGGGGACGACGACGAGGTCGCCGGGGACGAGCTTCTGCGGCTTCGAGCCGCGGTTCTTCGCGGCGGCCGGTGCGGCGGTCGCCGCGGCGGCGATGGCTCCGGCGGCGACGCCGCCGATGAGGGCGCGGCGCGACAGTGACGGGTGGCGGTCCATTTCGTACTCCTTCGTGATGAGCGGTGCACTGTCTAGACGCTTTGGGACGGTGGTTTGCGCACCCCCTGGGCCGGTTTTTCCGTTGTTCACCGCAGCGGCCTCGACCGGTGCGCCTCGCGGTAAGGTCACAGCACGTCCGATCGAGGGGTGGTGCCGGTGCACGTGGTGATCATGGGGTGCGGGCGCGTGGGCTCGTCCCTGGCGCGGAGCCTCGTGGAGCGCGGGCACACGGTCGGGATCATCGACCAGAACCCGAAGGCGTTCCGCCGCTTGGGCCCCGACTTCGACGAGACCACGGTCCGCGGCGTCGGCTTCGACCGCGAGGTCCTGGCGAAGGCCGGGATCGGGCGCGCCGACGCGTTCGTGTCGGTGTCCTCGGGCGACAACTCGAACATCATCGCCGCGCGCGTCGCGCGCGAGAACTACGGCGTCCCGAAGGTGATCGCGCGGATCTACGACCCGCAGCGCGCCACCGTGTACGAGCGGCTCGGCATCCCCACCGTCGCGACGGTCCGGTGGACGGCCGACCGGCTGCTGCGCCACCTGATCCCGGAGGGCCAGGAGCCGCTGTGGCGCGACCCGACGGCGTCGCTGTCGATGGTCGAGGTGCTGTGCTCCGAGGCCTGGTACGGGACGGCGCTGGCGGTGCTGGAGCACGCGACGGGCCACCGGGTCGCGTACATCAACCGGTTCGGGCGGGCCACGCTGCCGACCGCGTCCACGGTGCTCCAGGACGGGGACCAGGTGTTCATGCTCGTGGGGGACGGCGACGAGGCGGCGATCCGCCGCATCGCGAGCGCGGCCCCGCAGGGCGGTGCCTGATGCGCGTGGCGATCGCCGGGGCGGGGAACGTGGGCCGGTCCATCGCGGCCGAGCTCGTCGGCAACGGGCACCAGGTGCTCCTCATCGAGCGGGACCCGGATTCGATGCGGCCCGAACGGGTCCCGGAGGCCGAGTGGCTGCTCGCGGACGCGTGCGAGCTGGAGAACCTGCGGCAGGCGCACCTGGAGACCTGCGACGTCGCGGTCGCGGCGACCGGGGACGACAAGGTGAACCTCGTGGTGAGCCTGCTGTCGAAGACGGAGTTCGCGGTGCCGCGCGTGGTCGCCCGCGTGAACCGGGCCGAGAACGAGTGGCTGTTCAACGAGGAGTGGGGCGTCGACGTCTCGGTGTCGAAGCCGCGGCTGCTGGCCGCGCTCGTCGAGGAGGCCGTCAGCGTCGGGGACCTGGTGCGGCTCTTGACGTTCCGCCAGTCGCAGGCGAACCTCGTGGAGATCACGCTGCCGGTGGACGCGCCGCACGTGGGCAGCCGGGTCGCGGAGGTGCCGCTGCCGCACGACGTGGCGCTGGTGGCGATCATCCGGGGCCGGCGGGTCATCGCGCCGAGTCCGGACGACACGGTCGAGGCCGGCGACGAGCTCGTGTTCGTGTGCCACGAGGACGCCGAGGACGCGACCCGCTCGGTCATGCTCGGCAAGACCCGCTGAGCCATTTAGGACGGGCGATCCGACGAAATTTCCCCTGGTGGGGTTTACATGCGCTCCCGCATCACGTTACATTGAAGATTCTCAATGTTCCTATATTTTGGGAGCGCTATCATGATCACTTTCCGAAGACGAGGCCCGCACGCCGACCGGACCCGACCGGCCCGCCGGCGCCTGCGCACCGCCATCGTCGCCATCGCCGCGCTCGTCGCGGCCGGGACCGCCGCGGTCCTGTTCATCCAGCCGGCCTCCAGCCACGGCACCTCCATCGCCCAGCCCTCGCGGCACTACAGCTGCTGGGAGCGGTGGGGTTCGGACTTCCAGAACCCCGACATGGCGCAGGAGGACCCGATGTGCTGGGCCGCATGGCAGAACGACCCCAACGCCATGTGGAACTGGAACGGCCTCTACCGCGAGCAGGTCGGCGGCAACCACCAGGCGGCCCTGCCCGACAACCACCTCTGCTCCGGCGGCCTGACGGGCGGCACCCGGTACGCGCCCCTCGACGACCCGGGGCCCTGGAAGACCACCCAGGTGAACAGCAGCTTCACGTTCACCAACTGGGACCAGGCCAACCACGGCGCGGACTACTACCGCATCTACGTCACCAAGCAGGGGTACAACGCCCAGACCGACGCGCTCGACTGGGCCGACCTCGAACTGGTGAAGGACACCGGGGACATCAACCCCGGCGTCGGCCGCCCGCCCGCCTCCGGCGGCGGGACCCTCGTGGACATCCCGGTCACGGCCCCCGGCCGCACCGGCCACCACGTGGTCTTCATGATCTGGCAGGCCAGCCACTTCGACCAGTCGTTCTACTCGTGCTCGGACGTGTGGTTCGGATCCGGCCAGCCGACCGACCCGCCGCCGACGAGCGCGAGCCCGACGCCGACCGACCCGGCCACCACCGCCAGCGCCACCCCGACCACCGGGACGACCACCAGTCCCCCGGCCGGCGGGTACGCGTGCGCGGCGACCGCGACGGTCAACTCCTGGGGTTCCGGGGCCACGGTCCAGGTGAAGGTCGCCAACACCGGTTCGCAGGCGATCCACACGTGGATGCTGCACTGGACGTGGCCGAGCACGGGGGTGACGGTGAGCCAGATGTGGAGCGCCACCCACTCCACGATGGGCGGCATGGAGATGGCCGGGCCCGCGGCGTGGAACGCCGCCATACCCGTGGGCGGCCAGGTCGAGTTCGGGTTCAACGTCTCAGGGTCGCTCTCGGGCGCCCCGGCGTTCGAGTGCTTCCCGAGTTAGGCGGGAACGGAGAACGGCCCGGGGCGGGAGCCCCGGGCCGTCTCTGCGTCGTTCTAGGCCGCGTTCAGGGCCTCGACGGCCCTCATGCGGCGGCGCACCGCCCAGATCGTGAAGGCCGTCAGCGCGATGGTGACGGGCCAGCCGCCGAGGAGGGTCATCAGGCCCAGGGCGTTGTCGGCGTCGATCCAGTACAGCCAGATGCGGACGGCGTTCTTGATGAGGAAGACGACGCCCCACAGGATCGTGATCTTGCTGAGGACGTCGACGAGCGGCTTGTTCTCGCGCCACTCCTTCTTGCCGCCCTGCGCGACGACCGCGTAGATCCAGCCGATCACGGGGTGGCGGACCAGGGCCGAGACGATGAGCAGGACCCCGTAGACCGAGCCCTGGATGATGCCGGGCAGGTAGAAGTTCCGGGCGTCGGTGGAGCGCCAGGCGAGGAACGCGCCGAGGGCGATCCCGAACAGGCCGTTGAGCGCGTGCCGGATCGACTCCTTGCGGATCGCGCGCCAGGCGGCGATCCCGAGGGCGCTCGCCGCGGAGATGACGATGGACCACTGGAGGCCGCTGAGGGGCCCCATCTGCTCGGGCAGGAGCGGGTTGAGGACCACGAACAGGGTGATCGGGACGGCGGCCTCGACCACGCCCTTGACGCCGCCGAGCTGCTGGGAGAGCTGCTCGGTGAACGGCGGGAGCTCGTCGGCGTCCCCAGCCTGCTGCTGCTCGGCGTCCGGCTTGCGGCTCGGCGTCTCGGTGCTCAATGCGGGCCTTCCAGGTCGATGTGGCCGGTCCGCGCTCAGGGGCGCAGCTCGTAGGTCGGGTTGTAGATCGCGAGGCGTCCGTCGCCCAGCTGGGCGACCCGGCCGCGCGCGACGAGCCTGGTCCCGGCCTCCAAGCCCACGATACGCCGTCGGCCCATCCAGACCAATGCGACCTGACCGGTGCCGTCGTACAGTTCGGCCTCGACGTTCGGGGACCGGCCGTCGGTGCGGTGCACGACGGCCCGCAGGCGCCCGGCGACGACCGCGAGCTGCCGGGCCTGGAGCCCGGCGAGCGGCACGGCGTCGGCGTCGCTCTCGCGGCGGACCTCGGCGGCGAACAGCTCCTGCTGCGGGACGGCCAGGCGCCTGAACCACTCGCGCAGCCCGGTGCGCCCCTGGGCGGGGACCACTACCGCTTCGGGCGCGGGGAGGGCTTGCGGCGCACCTGCGGCCGCGGGGTGTCCCCGGCGGCGATGATGGCGCGGCTGCCGTCGCCGCCTTCGGCCTTGCGCTGCGCGATGCGGGCGGCGGCCTCCTCGGCCATCTTCGGCGGGAGCTTCAGCGGCAGCGGCTCGCGCACCGGCATGGCGATGGTGCCGCGGTCGATGACGAGGTTGCGCAGGGCCTCGTCGAGTTCGGGCGAGGCGTCCTCGTCGAGGGCGCGCTGGCCCTGGAAGGTCGCCTGGACGAACCAGCGGGGGCCGTCGAGGCCGCAGAAGCGCACCGAGTTGGTGCCCTTCTTGGTGGCGACCTTGGCGATGAGCTCGGTGCCCCAGCGGCCCTCGACCTCCTCGACCTGGCCGCCCTGGCCGGTGACCGTGGTGGTCAGCTCCTCGCGGATCTCGGGCCAGATGCCCTCGGAGCGGGGGGCGGCGCGCACGAGGAGCTGGAGCGCGGAGGCGCCGGTGGTGAGCAGGACCTGGCTGATGTTGCCCTTGGCGTCGGTCTGGGCCTGGAAGCCCACGCCCTTGGGGACGGGCAGTCGGATCGCTCCCAGGTCGATGCGCCGGATGTCGTCCTCGGGGGCGTCGGCGACGTCGTAGGGGCCTTCGGTGGCCTCGCGCTCGTAGGTGTCGCCGCTCTCCGCCAGCGAGTCGAGGACCGCGCCCTCAGCGGGGCGCTGCTTCTTGGTCCCCCGTCGCCGTTTAAACACGTTCGATCTTCTCCTCTGCAAGTCGGCGGTGCCCGCCGGTGGACCCGTGGCCGTCCGCGCCGCGCTGCGTCGGCGCGAATTCGGCGACCTCGGTGAAACGGGCTCGCACAACCGGTTGGATAACCAATTGTGCGACACGGTCGCCGCGTTCGATGACGGCGGTCCGCTCGGGGTCGAGGTTCACCAGGTTGATCTTGATCTCACCGCGGTATCCGGAGTCGATCGTGCCGGGTGCGTTGACGATCGTCACGCCCAGCCGGTGCGCGAGCCCGGAGCGCGGGTTGGTGTAGCCGACGTGCCCGTCGGGGATCGCCACGGCCACGCCGGTGCCGACCAGGGCGCGCTGCCCGGGGGCCAGGGAGACCCCTTCGGCGGCGTACAGGTCGGCGCCCGCGTCGCCCTCGTGGGCGTAGGCGGGGACGGGCAGGTCGGGGTCGAGCCGCCGCAGGGCGACCGGGACTTCCGCGGTCATCGGGTTCCTCTCACTCGCGGCAGCGGGCCGCTCCGGGATCAGTTCATGCGGGGATATGGTCTCAGATATGAGGAGTGGGGAACGGTACGCCGAGCGCATGAGGCTCCCGCTGGCGGGCTGGCTCGCCGTGGCCGCACTGGCGGTCATCGCCGCGGCCCTGTCGAACATGGGCGACCTGCGCTGGTGGCGCGTCGCCGCGAGCGTCGTGGTCCTGGTGGTGCCGCTGGTCGGCGGCTGGTGGCTGGGGCGCCTGCCGGTCCGCGTGGTCGATGAGGACGGCGAGGTGTGGCTGCACGTCGACGACGCGCGCCTGCCGATGTCGGCGGTCGCCTCGGTCGAGGTCCTCGAACGCGTCGCGTACTCCGACGCGATCGGCGTGGCGCAGCACCCGCTCGCGTTCGTCGTCCAGCGCCCCTGGCTGAGCCGGGGCGTGCGGATCGTCCTCGACGACCCCGAGGACCCGACCCCGTACTGGATCGTGTCCTCCCGGTCCCCTGAGCGCCTGCGCGAGGCCCTCACGGCCCCGCAGCCCAGCCGCGTTTAGCTCCCTGGGCAAGCGAGACGGCCCGCGGAACGCATTCCGCGAGCCGTGCGCTTTCCGAGGGGTCGCTCGTGCGCTTACGCGCAGTCCTTGCAGATCGGCTGCCCGTTCTTCTCCTTGGCGTACTGGCTCCGGTGGTGGACCAGGAAGCAGGAGGAGCAGCGGAACTCGTCGGCCTGCATCGGCAGGACCTTGACGGACAGCTCCTCGTCGCCGAGGTCGGCTCCGGGCAGCTCGAAGTTCTCGGCGACCTCGGCCTCGTCGACGTCGACCGACCCGGATTGGTCGGTGCGCCCCTTGGCCAGCGCCTCGATGCCGTCGGGGCCAGGGGTCTCTTCCTTGTCCCGGCGGGGGGCGTCGTAGTCGGTTGCCATCGTTTTTCCACTCCCAATTGGTTCGCATCTGTGGGCCGGACCGAGCTCGGGGTGCCGCCGGCGTGCTCGGGTGACACGGCGGCTCGGCTCGGGACCCGGCGGGTTCGGTTCCTCCGTGCAGGCGGCGTACCTTACCGCGTGCAGTCCATTCCTATACACGATGCTCCCCGCTTTTTCATCCCCATTGTGGCGAGAAACACTTTCGTGACGAGGGCTGCGAGTGTACCGCCTCTCGGCCACGGAGACGACCTGCGCACGATAGCCTTCCCATGGCAACGTTTGCGGGGCGTCGGCTCGTCTATGCGACAGAAGATGAACTGCTGGTGTTCGAAACTCGGGGAGGCAAGCCGTGCGTATCGCTCGTATCCGCGCTTTGGTAGTGCTGTGCGCATTGGCGCTGGTCGCGGGTCTGGTGACGCTCTGGGCGATCAGGAACGACTCGCAGCTGTCGGCGAACAGCGACTGCGAGCCCGGCGCCGTGGAGATCAAGACCGCGCCGATCCCCGACCCCTCCGAGATCGAGGTGATCGTCCTCAACGGGACCGACCAGTCCGGTCTCGCCGACCAGGCGGCCGCGCAGCTGGCCGACCGCGGGTTCGTCGTCGTGGAGACCGGGGACGCCCCCGAGGCCTACGACGGGACCGCGCTCATCCAGTACGGGCCCGAGCAGTACGCCGCCGGACTGCACACGTACGCGTACTTCTACGAGGGCCGCGACGGGTTCGCCCTCGACTGGGACCAGCCGATCACGATCACCCTCGGCGAGGACTTCAGGGAGGTCAGGTCCGCCTCCGACGCGAGGCAGTCGTTCGCGCAGAGCGGCGGCATCGAGGCACCCGAGGGCACCTGCACGGTAGAATAGACCGCCGTCACCCCCGACGCTCACTGAAAATGCGGAAACACAGCTCGAAACGGCATCACGGACGGGCCGCAGGCGATTTTCGGCGCTACAATTCACGCCTGCCCGGTCGTTGTGCCGACCTGGGCTGCCGACCCAATATCCAATGCTCACCCGCTATGGAGCCCGGCTGCGCCGTGCCCGCCATTGCCTCGGAAGGTTGCTCGTGACTGACGCACGTCCCACCGGCACAGACGTCAATTCCCTGACCGACTCGCTGCTCGCTCTGGCCCGAGAGAGCAACGGGCAGCTGACGTCCGCGACGGTCGCCCAGGTTCTGGAGTCGGCGTCGGCCTCCCCCGCCGAAGGCAAGAAGGTCCTCCGCGCACTCGCCGAGGCCGATGTCACCGTGGTCGTGGACGGCTCCTCCTCCACGCGCAAGCGGGTCCCGGCCGCCCGGACCGCGACCTCCTCCCGGACCACCACCGCCAAGGCCGCCAAGAAGGCCGCGGTGAAGAAGACGACCGCGAAGAAGGCCGCCCCCGCCGCCGAGGCGGGCGAGGACGAGGCCGACGCGGACAAGGCCGTCAAGAAGACCGCCGCGAAGAAGGCCGCCGTCAAGAAGACGGCCAAGAAGGCCGTCGCGAAGAAGGCCGCCCCCTCCGGCGACGAGGAGCCCGACGAGGCCGACCTCGCCGCGGCCGCCGCCGCCGACGAGGACGCGCTGGCCGAGGCCGCCGCCGTCGCCCCGGCGAAGAAGGCCACCCGCAAGAAGGCCGCCAAGAAGACCGCCGCCCGCGGGAAGTCCAAGAAGGACGAAGAGGGCGACGACGAAGAGGGCGGCTTCGAGTGGGACGAGGAGGACTCCGAAGCCCTGAAGCAGGCCCGCAAGGACGCCGAGATGACGGCCTCGGCCGACTCGGTCCGCGCGTACCTCAAGCAGATCGGCAAGGTCCCCCTCCTCAACGCGGCCCAGGAGGTCGAGCTCGCCAAGCGCATCGAGGCCGGCCTGTACGCCGTCGAGCGCGTCAAGCTCCTCAAGGAGGGCGGCGAGGAGATCCCGACGCAGATGCGCCGCGACCTCGAATGGATCGTCCGCGACGGCGACCGCGCCAAGGACCACCTCCTGGAGGCGAACCTCCGCCTCGTCGTCTCGCTCGCGAAGCGCTACACCGGCCGCGGCATGGCGTTCCTGGACCTGATCCAGGAGGGCAACCTCGGCCTCATCCGCGCCGTCGAGAAGTTCGACTACACCAAGGGCTACAAGTTCTCCACGTACGCCACGTGGTGGATCCGCCAGGCGATCACCCGCGCCATGGCCGACCAGGCGAGGACCATCCGGATACCAGTCCACATGGTCGAGGTCATCAACAAGCTCGGCCGCATCCAGCGCGAACTGCTCCAGGACCTGGGCCGCGAGCCCAGCCCGGACGAGCTCGCCAAGGAGATGGACATCTCCCCGGAGAAGGTCCTGGAGATCCAGCAGTACGCGCGCGAGCCGATCAGCCTCGACCAGACCATCGGCGACGAGGGCGACAGCCAGCTCGGCGACTTCATCGAGGACTCCGAGGCCATCGTGGCCGTCGACGCGGTCTCCTTCTCGCTCCTCCAGGGCCAGCTCCAGCAGGTGCTCCAGACCCTCTCCGAGCGCGAGGCCGGCGTCGTGCGGCTCCGCTTCGGGCTCACCGACGGCCAGCCGCGGACCCTGGACGAGATCGGTCAGGTCTACGGCGTCACGCGCGAGCGCATCCGCCAGATCGAGTCCAAGACGATGTCCAAATTGCGACACCCGTCGCGCTCGCAGGTGCTGCGCGACTACCTCGATTAGGGCCGATCCGTTCGCTGTCGGCTTACACGGCACCCGAAGTCGCCGCCGACGCAAGGCCCGGACCTGGTGTGTATCACCCGAACGGGTGGGTATCCGAACGACGCACCGGGTTGTCGATCGCCGTTCCGTGGGCTACGGTGTGGAACAACTATCCCGACCGTCAAGGGCGAGTGAGCCGAGTCTCAGTCGGTCGATGTCGGGAAGGGGTAGTACAGTGCAGGCGTTGAACGGAACGAGCCGGTCAACAGGCCGACAGAACATTTCACTTCGACCGAACGCAGCGGAGGACCTGGTATGACATCCACCCTGACGCCCCCGCCCCAGACGGAGGAACGTCCGATCGCGGGCGAGCGCTGCGATCGGTGTAGCGCCGCGGCAAAGCTTCGCGTGACCCTGGCCGAAGGCGGCGACCTCGTCTTCTGCGGCCACCACGCGAACCAGTTCGCCGAGAAGCTCGTGCCGATCGCCATCGACTTCACCGCCGACCCCGAATTCGAGTGGCGCGGCACCGACCTCATGGCCTCGGAGAACTAGCGGCTCCCAGACTTCAGAAGGCAAGGGCCCGAGCGGATCACCGCTCGGGCCCTTGTCGTTTCCCGGTCCCGTCGGGCATGCCCGACGGGACCGTTTCGCTACCAGGAGCGGATCGCCGCGATCCGCTCCTCCAGCTGCTCGATGGTCGCCTGCGCGCTCGGCGGCCCCCCGCACTTGGAGCGCAGCATCGCGTGGATCTTCCCGTGCGGCTCGTTCGTGGAGAACGAGCGGGCGCCCACGAGCGCGTTCAGCTGCTTGCGGAGCTTGAGGCGCCGCTGCGCGTTCGTCATCGGCGGCTCGGCCGCCTGCCGCTCGGCGACCTCGGTCTTCGCGCCCCCGCCCTGCTTGGACATCTGCTCGCGCTGGCGCTTCTGGAGCAGCAGGTGGATCTGCTCGGGCGTCAGCAGCCCGGGCAGGCCCAGGTACTCCTGCTCCTCGTGGCTGCCGGCCTGCACCGGCAGGCCGAACGAGCCGCCGTCGAAGATCACCTGATCGAGTTCGGCGCTCGACTCCAGGGTCTCGCGCTGGCCCCCGAGTTCGGTGCCCTCGTTGAGGACCCGCTGCGCCTGCTCCAGCAGCAGCTCGGGGTCCTGGTCCTCGGACTTCGGCTTGATGACGTGGTCGCGGTCCTGCTCCAGGTTCTCCGCGAGGCTCAGCAGCGGCACCACGCTCGGCAGGAACACCGACGCGGTCTCGCCGGTGCGCCGCGAGCGCACGAAGCGGCCGATGGCCTGCGCGAAGTACAGCGGGGTGTGCGCGTTCGTGGCGTACACGCCGACGGCCAGGCGCGGGATGTCGACGCCCTCGGAGACCATGCGGACGGCCACCATCCACTCCTCTTCGGACACCGCGAACTTCGCGATCTTCTCCGAGGAGCCGGCGTCGTCGGACAGGACGATCGTGGCGCTCTTCCCGGTGACGCGCTTGAGGATCCCCGCGTACGCGCGGGCCGAGTTCTGGTCCGAGGCGATGATCAGCCCGGCCGCGTCCGGGATGCCCGCGGCGCGCAGCGACGACAGGCGCCGGTCGGCGGCCCGGATGACCTGGCTGATCCACTCCCCCGCCGGGTCGAGCGCGGTCCGCCACGCCTGGCTGGTGAGGTCCTTGGTCAGCGGCTCGCCCAGGCGCACGTTGAGCTCGTCGCCGGCGCTGGAGCGCCACTTCGCCTGGCCCGAGTAGGCCATGAACATGACCGGGCGGACGACGCCGTCGGCCAGCGCGTCCCGGTAGCCGTAGATCGCGTCGGCGCGCGAGCGCTTCGCCCCGTCCTCGTACTCCTCGTACTCCACGAACGGGATCGGGTTGTCGTCGCTGCGGAACGGCGTCCCGGTGAGCGCCAGGCGCCGCTCGGCCTCGTCGAACGCGGTCTTGACGCCGTCGCCCCAGGAGCGGGCGTCGCCGGCGTGGTGGATCTCGTCGAGGATCACCAGGGTCCGGCGGGCGAGGGTGCGGCGGCGGTGCACCGCGGGGTCGGCGCCGATCTGCGCGTAGGTGAGGACCACGCCGTGGTAGTCGGCGGCACTGTGGACGTCGGAGTTGCGGAAGGCCGGGTCGAGCTGGATGCCGAAGCGGGCCGCGGCGCCCGCCCACTGGACCTTCAGGTGCTCGGTCGGGCACACCACCGTGACGGTGTCGACGGTGCCGTCTGCGAGCAGGTCGTAGGCGATGCGCAGCGCGAACGTGGTCTTGCCCGCGCCCGGGGTGGCGACCGCGAGGAAGTCGCGCAGTTGACCCCGGTGGTAGGCGACCATGGCCTTGCGCTGCCAGACCCGAAGCGACGGAAGCGATTCGGGTGGGGCGGCCGGGATCATGCGGGCTCCTTCCGGTGGACGACGGACCCGGTTGATTTTAGGCCGCGAGTTGGGTCACGTTCAGCGCTCCAGCAGGATGGTGTTGGGGCCGACGTTGACACTGCGGACGCGCATCATGGCGCCGAACTTCCCGGTCTCCACGTGCGCGCCCAGGGCCCGCAGGTGGGCCGCGACGGCCTCGACCAGGGGTTCGGCCACCGGTCCGGGCGCCGCGGCGTTCCAGGAGGGCCTGCGGCCCTTGCGCGTGTCGGCGTAGAGGGTGAACTGGCTGACCAGCAGGACCGGCGCGTCCAGATCGGACGCTGACTGCTCGTCCTCCATGATCCGGAGCCTCCAGATCTTCTCGGCGATCCAGCGCGCCTCGTCGTCTCCATCCGTGTGGGTGACGCCGAGGAGGACGAGGAGCCCCGCGCCGATCGCGCCGACGCTCGCCTCGTCGACGGTGACTTCGGCCTCGCTCACGGTCTGGACGACTGCTCTCATGCCCCCGATCCTCCCCTATCGCCCAGGCGTACGCTCGAAGCAGGGTGGGCGGGCGGAAAGGACGGCACAGCGTGGGTCGGCGTGAGAAGACAGCGGTCATCACCGATGCGGCGATCTCCTTGGAAGAGGAGCGCCGGTACCGGACCATCCGCTACGTCCTGATGATGTCCGTGCGAGGCGCCCTGGTGATCCTCCTGGGCATCCTCGTCATGGCGGACGTCCCCTATCTGTGGCTGTGGCTGGTCTTCGGCGTCGCCGGGATGGCGATCCTGCCGTGGCTGGCCGTGCTCCTGGCGAACGACCGGTTGGTCAAGCGCCCCGGGACGTTCTTCCACCGCCAGAGGCGCGCCGAGACGCTGCCCGCGCCCGACCGGCCCATGATCGATTCGGAGTTAGGGCCGTACGCGTGGCAAGATTGACGGATCTTGCCCGCGCGATGAGGAGTGGATCAACGTGAGCGGACTTCCCGAGACCGGGACCGGTGGTCTGGACGGCGGCGGCTCCACCCTGCTCGAAGAGCAGACCGAGACCCAGCCGAACTACACGTACGAGGACGGCGACGAGGAGCGGTTCTCGCACTACGTGCCGAAGGACAAGCTCATGGCCGCCATGGTCGACGGCATCCCGGTGAAGGCCCTGTGCGGGAAGATGTGGGTCCCCTCGCGCGACCCCGACCGCTTCCCGATCTGCCCGCAGTGCAAGGACATCTACGAGAAGATGCAGAAATGACATCCTCTCCGTCCTAACGGACGGAGATTCCCGGCTCGCGGTCCGCGGGTGCGGTCCGGCTACGGGCGGGTTCCTCGTTCTTCCCCTGACGGGGGTTTCGGAGTCTGCCAGGTGTCCCTGGTCTGACGTCTCCTCCAGAGGCGTTTTGCGTATCCGAGTGTCCCCCGGCGACGAGCCGCTTGCCTTCACGGCGGATGTTCACTTCAGCGTTCACATCGCGATCGTGGACCGCGCCGCACCCGCATACCCACGAACGGACCTTCAAGCCCTCCAGACCCGAGGGCCCGGATAGGACCCCGCACGTCGAGCACAGCCGGGTCGAGGGAAAGAACCGATCGACCTTGACGAAGGTCCGCCCGGCTCGGGCGGCCTTCGATTCGAGCCGTGTGAGGAACATCCCGAACGCGGCGTCGTGCACCGACTTCGCAACACGCCCGCGGCTGAGGCCGTGAACGTTGAGGTCTTCGACATAGAGAGCTTGGTTCTCGCTCACCAACGCCTTGACCTGCTTGTTCACCCAGTCCGTGCGTGTGTCCTTGATCTGCTCGTGGATCCTCGCGACTCGGAGACGGGCCTTGGCCCGGTTGGCCGAGCCTTTCGTCTTCCGGGACAGGACGCGCTGCGCCTTCGCAAGCCTCCGTTCGAGCCGCCGGAAGAACCGCGGGTTCTCGATGACCCTTCCCCCGCGCAGGACCGCGAAATCCTTCAACCCCAGGTCGATTCCGGTCTCCGCATCGGGGTCGGCAATCGGCTCCAACTCCTCTGCGCAGTCCTCGACCGCGACCACGAAACTCACGTAGTACTTCCCGGTCGGTGACTTGCTGACCGTGACCGAGGTCGGCTCGGAGGGTAGGACCCGTGACCAGGCAACCTTCAGATCTCCTACATTCGGAAGGCGAAGCCGCCCGTTCCCGAGTACGCAGAAGCGGGCGTTGCGGGTGAACCGGATTGACTGAAGACCCGTGCGGCGCTTGAACCGCGGCGGGCCCATGCGCGGGCCCGGACGCTTCCCCGCAAGCGAAGCAAAGAAGTTCCGGTATGCCCGGTCCGCGTCTGCCAGCGCCTGCTGCAACACCACCGCCGACACCTCGCCCAGCCACGCCCGCTCAGCAGTGCGCTTCGCCTCGATGATCAACGCTTTCGACAAGGTCGCCGTGGACGGGTAAGCCGTGCCATCCCTGCGCGCACGCCTTCTCGCTTCGACCGCGTCATTGAACACCGCCCGCGCACACCCAAACGACCTGGCGAGTGCGACTCGCTGCGGCGCCGTCGGATATACCCGGAATCGGTAACGAAGAAACACTTCACGAACCTAACCCACGGGCATGACATCGATACAGATCCGGCAATCGGGCGGGCGTGCGCCGGACCCTCCCCCGAGTTCGAGGACGGAACCCTCCCGAACACCCGGCGGCGCGGAGCGCCGCTCGCACCTTCCCCGGGACTCGCGGTGTGATGCGGCTCTGCCTGCTATAACGCACTGGTGGAGACCGAAATCCTGGAGATCGTCCCCGGCACGCTGAGCCTGGTCGCCGAGCTGCTCGGCATCGCGGTGTTCGCCGCCTCCGGCGCGAGCGCCGCGGTCGGCAAGCGGCTCGACCTGTTCGGCGTGGTCGTGATCGGCGCGCTGTGCGCCCTCGGCGGCGGCGCGCTGCGCGACATCCTCATCGACGCGAAGCCCCTCGCGCTCACCGACTGGCGCTACCCGCTGGTGGCGGTGATCGCCTCGCTCGTGGTGTTCCGGTTCCACCCGGCGCTCTCGCGGATGCGCCCGACGATGCTCGTGCTCGACGCCGCCGGGCTCGCGCTGTTCACCGTGGTCGGGACGCTGAAGGGCCTCGACTACGGCTTCGCGGTCTACGCCGCTTGCATCGTCGGAGTACTCTCCGGTATCGGCGGCGGCATCCTGCGGGACGTCCTGGTCCAGGAGATCCCGGCGGTGCTCCGCGAGGACTTCTACGCGATGGCCGCGGTCGTCGGGTCGGTCATCGTCGCCGTGGGCGCGCGGTGGGAGTCCCAGATCGGGCACTGGACCCTGATGCTGATCGCCATCGCGACGATCTTCGTTGTACGGATGGTGGCCATCAGGTATCGCTGGGAGGCCCCGAAGCCGAAATTCTGATCCTGTCTCCCGGGTTCGTGCCACCCTTCGCTCCGGGGGATCTGAAAACGCGAAAACCGCTGCAAGCTGGTAAACCCAAGCCCGGTGCCCGCCGGGCCTGGTGCGGGTTCCCTACCCGCACGGGAAGGGAATGCAGCGAAAGGCGAATCCGATGGCACCTGTCGACAGCATCCGTCAGCGTCCGGCCCAGCGACCGGCGCAGCGCGCGACCGAGTACTCCGGCGACCCCGTGCGCGCCTATCTCAACGGCATCGGCAAGCACCGGCTGCTCACCGCCTCCGAGGAGGTCGAGTGCGCCAAGGCCATCGAGGCCGGCCTGATGGCCGAGTGCCGGATCTCCGAGACCACCGACCCCGACTTCCGCGCCGACCTCGCCCGGGTCGCCGCCGACGGCCGCGCCGCCAAGCAGCGGATGCTGGAGTCGAACCTGCGCCTGGTCGTGTCCGTCGCCAAGCGCTACTCCGGCGCCGGCATGAGCCTGCTGGACCTCATCCAGGAGGGGAACCTGGGCCTGATCCGCGCAGTCGAGAAGTTCGACTACCAGAAGGGCTACAAGTTCTCCACGTACGCCACCTGGTGGATCCGCCAGGCCATCAACCGGGCCGTCACCGACCAGTCCCGCACGATCCGCGTCCCCGCCCACACCGTGGACCAGATCAAGCGGATGAACCGGGTGCGCCAGGACCTCATGGCCGAGCTGGGCCGCGAGCCCCGCTACGAGGAGATCGCCCGCGAGCTCGACACGACCCCGGGCAAGGTCCTGGAGCTCATGTCCTACGACCGCGAGCCGGTGAGCCTCGACCAGACCGTCGGCGAGGACGACTCGACGGCGCTGGGCGACCTGGTCGCGCACCTGCCGCGCGAGCGGGCCAGCGACGACGCGGTCTCGTACGCGCTGCTGCGCCGCCACATCGCGAACGTCCTCGCGTCCCTGCCCGAGCGGGAACAAACGGTCCTCCGCCTGCGTTTCGGTATCGACGACGGGCGCCAGCGCACGCTTGAGGAGGTCTCGGCCGATTTCGGGCTCTCCCGCGAGCGCGTGCGCCAGATCGAGAAGAACGCGCTGCACCGCCTCCGCCAGCCCGACTACGCGGGTCGGCTCGCCGACTATGTCGCGTGAGGTCCCTCACGCCTCAGCGATTGCAGCCCTGTTCTTGTCGTACCCCGCTCATATGGTTAGGGCGTGATTCGGGCCTTCAAGTATCTGCTGCGACCTACGGTCAAACAGCAGCGTGCGCTCGAAGCCATGCTCAAGGACCATTGCGAGCTCTACAACGCCGCATTGGAAGAGCGGCGTACCGCTTGGTCGAAATGCAGGGAACGGGTCGGATACTTCGATCAATGCGGCCAGCTCAAAGACGTACGGCGAGACGACCCCGAGGGCCAGGGCCGGTGGGCGGCCGGTTCGCAGCAGGCCACGCTCCGGAGACTGGACCACGCCTACACCGCTTACTTCCGCCGTTGCAGCGCCGGTCGGAAGCCCGGGCATCCCCGCTTTCGCTCTGCTCGACGATTCGACTCGGTGACCTGGCCGCAGCATGGCAACGGGTGCGGATGGGATCCGAATCGCGACGACCCGGTGACCAGGGTCCGGCTCCTGGGAGTCGGACACGTGCGAGTGCACCGGCATCGGCCGCTGGAGGGCCGGATCAAGACGATCACGGTCAAGCGAGAAGGCCGTCGCTGGTACATCGTGCTCGCCTGTGAAATAGCCGTTCCCGAGCCTTGGCCGAAGACCGGCAGAGCGATCGGGCTCGATCTCGGCATCACCCGTTTCGCGACGACCTCGGCCGGCGAGCACGTGCCCAATCCGAAGCACCTCGAGGCTTCGGCGGCGAAGATCGCCGAAGCGCAGCGAGCACTCGCTGCTTTCCCTGCAAGGGTGCCGTACTCCGAACGGACCAAGAGGCACCGGTTGGCTTCAGAGAGGGCCGCGAAGCTGCACCGGAGGGTCGCGCGCCAGCGAACGGACTTCGCGCACAAGACCGCGCTCGACCTGGTCCGGCGCTTCGATGTGATCGCCGTTGAAGCGCTCAATGTCCAGGGCATGACACGTCGCGTCGAACCGAGACCCGACCCCGATCGGCCCGGCGATCACCTCGCCAACGGCGCGGCCGCGAAAGCCGCGCTGAACCGGAAGATCCTCGATGCCGGCTGGCGGCAGTTCCTGAATCTCCTCGCGTACAAGGCAGCATGGGCCGGTCGCGAAGTGAAGGCAGTGAACCCCGCCTATACCTCCCAGAAGTGCCCGCGTCAGGACTGCGGGTACACCTGTGGTGAGAACCGGCATCGGGAGGTCTTCCACTGCACCCGTTGCGGCTATCATGATCATGCCGATCGCGTGGGTGCGATGAATGTAGCTTCACGGGCCGGGCTGGTCCGCTTCGACGGGGCGCACGTCCCACCGGAGGAAGTCGAGCCGATGTGGCGAACACGGCGAGACGGAGTCATCATTGGTGCAGACAGGGGGTCTGGCGGCTACTTGACCCACCCCGCTCGGTGCCCTGCGGGCGGACAAAGTGAAGGAACGAAGCTGTGACCACGGACCTCGTCGACACCACCGAGATGTACCTGCGCACGATCCTCGAACTCGAAGAGGAGGGCGTGCCCGCGCTGCGCGCCCGGATCGCCGAGCGGCTGGAGCAGAGCGGTCCGACGGTCTCGCAGACCGTGGGCCGGATGCAGCGCCACGGCCTGCTGAACGTCAAGAGCGACCGCCACCTCGAACTCACCGAAGAGGGCCGCCGTCAGGCGGTCGCGGTGATGCGCAAGCACCGGCTCGCCGAGCGCCTCCTGGTCGACGTCATCGGGATGTCGTACACCGAGGCGCACGACGAGGCGTGCAAGTGGGAGCACGTCATGAGCGACACCGTCGAGAAGCGCGTGTACGAGCTGCTCCAGCACCCCACCCGTTCGCCGTACGGCAACACCATCCCCGGCCTGTCGGAGCTCGACAAGGACGCGGTGACGGCCGCGCACGAGGCCGACGAGCGGCCCATGAGCGTGGTCTCCCCCGGCGCGAAGGTGCGCGTGACGCGCCTGTGCGAGTCGGCCCAGACGCACCCGGACCTGCTGGCCTCGCTGCACGAGGCGGGCGTGGACCCGGGCGCGGAGGTCGTCATCGACCGCCAGGAGGGCGAGGTCGCGGTGACCTCCGGATCGCGGGCGCTGCGCCTGTCGGTGGACGACGCCGCGAAGATCTTCGCCGTTCCTGTCGTTTAGTCCGAATCGCTTGCGGCGCAAGCCCTTTCGTCGGGACGTCCGGTCGTTTCAGGCACGTGCTTGAGTCTTGACCACCGGACTACCGGGGAGTAGGCTGTCCAAAGCGTTGGAAACGGTTTCAATCGCGCGGTAGCTCCCTTGGGAGCCGACCCGGCTGAACCCCCCCGAACTGCACTCCGCACCTGAGCGCCCTCCCCGCACCCCCGGCGGGGAGGGCGCTCGCGTGCGGACGGGAAACGGCCGCCGGATCGCGATCCGGCGGCCGTTCTCGTCGTCTCTTATCCGGCGGCTTCGGCGTGGGCCGCGGCGATGCCGACGGCGAGTTCGGTGAACCCGCCGACGAGGCCCTCGACGGCGGCCGGGTCGGTGCCTTCGGGCGTGGTGTAGCGCATCTCGAAGATGGTCCCGCCGTCGTACCAGCCCATCTCCAGGGACGGGCCGGCGCCGGTGTTCTCGGTGTGGACGATCCAGTAGGCGGCCTCGCCGAGGCCGTCGATCGCCTCGGTGCCGTCGGCGAGTTCGTCCTCGTACACCTCGACCTTCGCCTCGGTGCCGATGACGAACACGGTCAGGTCCGGGTAGGCGGCCTCGCCGGTCTGGACGGCGCAGGTGAGCTGCGCGGGGGCCTCTTCGCCCTCCTCGGTGCCGGGCCCGCCGGAGGCGAAGCGGAAGTCCTCGCCGGTGGTCGAGTTCAGCAGCGCGGAGTCGATGTACGGGCACGCGCCCGCGGCGTCGGCGAGGTCGAGTTCGACCGGCGCGGAGTCCCCCTCGGAGGCGTCGCCCTCGTTGGCGGCGGTGTCGACCTCGTCGGTGCCGGTCGGGTCGGCCTCGTCGCTGCACGCGCCGAGGAGGAGCAGGAGGGCCGCCGGGACGGCGATCAGGAGCCGCTTCACGATTCCTCCCCGGTGGCGATCTCGCGGCCCCTTGAGGCCCAGTCGCTCCACGAGCCGATGTACAGGGGCGGCACGGGGCGCCCGGCCGCGGTGAGCGCGAGGGCGCTGCGGGCCGCGCCGACGCCGGAGCCGCAGTAGAACGCGGGCGCGTCGAGGGTCTCGTAGCGGGCGCGGACGCGGTCGAGGTCGGTCAGGTCGTCCTCGCCGAGGAAGCGGTTGAGCGCGCCGGGGATGTGCCCGGCGACGGGGTCGACCGGTTCGACCTCGCCGCGGTAGCGCTCGGGCGAGCGCACGTCGACCAGGTCGTGCTCGGCGGCCCAGGCGGCGGCGCCGTCGGCGTCGAGGACCGGGAGGCTCCCGGGCCGGACGGTGACGTTCCCCGCGGCGGGTGCCGGGGCCTCGGTCTCCAACGGGAGTCCGGCGCCGGCCCAGGCCTTGAAGCCGCCGGTGAGGACGCGGACGTCCTCGATCCCGGCCCAGCGGAGCGTCCACCAGGTGCGGGCGGCGGACATGCCGTCGCCGTCGTCGTAGACGAGCACGGGATCGCCGTCGTCGATGCCGGCGGCGCGCAGGACCGCTTGGAGCGCTTCGGGATCGGGAAGCGGATGGCGGCCGCCGACGGGGCCGACGGGCCCGCAGACGTCCCGGTCGAAGTCGAGCCAGACCGCTCCGGGGACGTGCCCGGCGGCGTACTCGGCTTCCTTCGAGGGCCCGCCGAGCGTCCATCGGACGTCGATGCGGACCGCCTCCGTCCAGGCGGCGGCCTGGTCGGCTTCGATCAATGGCCTCATGGTTCCCAGGTTATAGGAGGTGCGCGTTGGGGCCTTCGGCCGCCGCCGCGAATTCGGGCATCTCGGTCACTTCCACGCCGTTCTCGCGCAGGAACGCGTCGCCGCCGGGGGCGTCGACGAAGTTCGCGGGCTCGCGCAGCGCGTACGCGACGCGGGCGACCCCGGCGTCGGCGAGCAGGTACGCGCACGGCTCGGGCCGGGAGGCGCGGCGGGCGCACGGCTCCATCGACGAGTAGGCGACCGCGCCCGCGGCGGCGGGCCCCGCGCGGCGCAGGGCGACCTCCTCGGCGTGGTCGCCCGGGTCCTCGGCGCGCGACCAGCCCTCGCCGACGACGATTCCGTCCGCGACGATCACGGCGCCGACGCTGAACGCGGTCTGGGACGGCGGGCAGCGGCGGGCCAGGTCGCAGGCGCGCGCCATCCACCTCGCATCATCCTCTTCGGAGGGTCGTCGGTCGTCGGGTGGCGTCGTCTCCGCATGCTGCACGCCGCCCACCGTACCGGCCCGCAATAGGGTGAGGCGGCAGCCAGCGTCCGTTGCCGCGGGCCGATACCATGTGGGGGTCCCCCGACACTCCAGCCACGGTGACGTGCGCGCGGCGGAGACAGATGAGTCGAATTCGAGTTGAGGTGCAGCAGTCTTGGCCGTCCAGTCCCCTCCAGCTCCGACCCAGGCGCCGCCTGCGGGCGGCCGCACCGTGCAGCCCGCCCCCGGCGCGCCGCCCGGTCGGCGGATCGACCGGGTCGCGGCC
>NZ_QFRW01000293.1 GCF_003265355.1 Glycomyces dulcitolivorans
GGAGAGCGGGGCGGGGCCGCACGGGCGTGACCGGGTACGCATCCCGATGGCGGCCGCCGCGGCCCGGCCGCGGGAGTAGGTTTGCCGGTGGAACGGACTGGACCGGCCCGAGTCGGCCGGGATCGAGGAGAGGGACCACATGAGCGACCAGGCGCTGACCGCGATCGGCTTCAACAAGAACGACGGCGGGGAGGCGACGCTCGCCGACTACCGCGGCCAGGTCCTCCTGGTCGTCAACACCGCCTCGAAGTGCGGGCTCACCCCGCAGTACGAAGGGCTCCAGGCCGCCTACGACGAGTACCGCGAGCAGGGCTTCACGGTCCTCGGCTTCCCCGCGAACGACTTCATGGGCCAGGAGCCGGGCACCGACGAGGAGATCGCCGAGTTCTGCTCGGTCAACTACGCGGTGACCTTCCCGGTCATGTCGAAGATCAGCGTCGCCGGCGAGACCCGCCACCCGCTCTACACCGAGCTCATCGCCCGGCGGCCCGCGATCGACGGCAAGCCCGAGGGCGACTCCACCGCTGACCCCGAGATCACCTGGAACTTCGAGAAGTTCCTCCTCGACCGCGACGGCGAGGTCGTCGCCCGCTTCAGCCCCAGGGTCACCCCCGACGACCCGGCTCTCCGCGAGGCCATCGAGACCGAACTCAAGCGTTCCGCCTGAGCCGCAAAGGCCTAGGGGCGGGCCACCAGGCCCGCCTCGTAGGCCAGGATCGCGGCCTGGACCCGGTTCTGCAGGCCGAGCCGGGTGAGGATCGCGCTCACATAGCCCTTCACCGTCCCTTCCGACAGGAACAGCCGCGCCGCGATGTCGTGGTTCGACAGGCCCTCCCCGAGGAGTCCGAGCACTTCCTGCTCGCGCGGCGCCAGGACCGCGATCCGGTCCAGGCCCGGGGGGCGACGCGTCAGGCCCGCCGCTCCCATCTTCGCGATGACCCGGTGGGCGATCCTGGGGGAGAGGTACGCGGCCCCGTCGGCGACGGCCCGCACGCCGATGATGAGCTCGCGCGGATCGGCCGCCTTGAGCATGAACCCGCTGGCGCCCTCGGCGAGCGCCCGCATGACGTACTCGTCCTCGTCGAAGGTCGTCAGCATCGACACCGCCGTCTCCGGTGAGGCACGGCGGATCTCTGCCGCGGCCGCCAGGCCGTCGAGTCGCGGCATCCGGATGTCGAGCAGCGCCACATCGGGCCGGTGCGCCCGCGCCAGCGCCACCGCCTCGGCCCCGTCCGAGGCCTCGGCGACCACCTCGATCTCCGCATCGGTGGCCAGGATCGCGGCGACCCCGGCCCGGATCATGACCTCGTCGTCGGCCAGCAGCACCCTGATCATGCGTTCCCCCGCAACGGAATCTCGGCCTCCACGGCGAACCCGCCGTCCTTCGGTCCGGCACTGAAGCTCCCGTCGAGCAACCGCACCCGCTCGGCCAGCCCCGCCAGTCCCGAGCCTTGAACCACCTGGTCCGGTGCCGCCGAGCCCGAGCCCGAGCCCGAGCCCGCGGACGTCCCCCTCGCCGCCCCGCCCGCCGGAGACGAGCCGCGCATCGCGCGGTCCGCCGTCCCCGCACCCGGCACCGCCGTGTTCGCGACCAGGACCCGCACCGCCTCGCCCGCTGCCCCGGCTGCTCCGACCCGCTCGACTCGGACCGCCACCTCGGCACCCGGGGCGTGCTTGGCGGCGTTGGTGAGCGCCTCCTGCACGATCCGGTACACGGCCCGGTCCACGACCGCCCCGACCGGTGCGGCCTCGGCTTCGAGCCGCACCTCAAGTCCCGCCGCGGCCGAGCGCGCCACCAGGTCCCGGACCGGTTCGTCGAACGGCGCCACCGGCGCCGCCTCGTCGCGCAGCAGGCCCAGGGCCTGCCGCAGCCGATCCGTCGCCTCGACCGCGTTGACCCGCAGCGCCGCCGCGGCCTCCCGGTTCGCCTCCGGCAGGCCCGGCGCCAGTTCCAGCGCTCCGGCCCGCAGGGCGATGAGCGCCAGGTCGTGCCCGACCGAGTCGTGCAGGTCCGCGGCGATCCTCGCCCGCTCCTGCGCCTGGACCCGTTCGGCGACCAGCTCGCGCTCGCGCTCCAACCGCGCCGCGCGCTCCTTCTCCGCCAGGTACAGCTCCACCTGCTGGCGCCGGTACCGCCCGGCGAACCACGGCAGCATCACGAACACGCCCAGCACCAGGAAGGCGCTCACGCCCTCGTTGAAGTCCACGAACGCGATCCCCACCGGGACCAGCACCGAGGCGAGCAGGATCTGCGCGCCGTAGCGGCCGGACCAGCGGCGACCGTGCACGTACGCGAGCACGGCCAGCACCGGGAACACCAGCTGCCGCCACATCGGCAGCGCCTCGGTGTCGAGCCCGTTGACCGCCGCCGCGAGCGCGATCGCCGCCAGTACCGCCCCCATGATCACGCCGCCGAGCCTACCGACCGGTCCGCCGTCCGCAGCCGCATCAGCCTGGCGACGGCGACCACAAGGCCCGCCGCGGCCGCGACCATCAGCGTCACCGTGAGCGGCAGCGCGAAGTAGAACATCTGCGGCCACGGGACCGTGCGCCCTCCGGAGATGAACGAGACCCCGGCCGGGTAGGCCGCGAAGGCGACCGCCGGGAGCAGCACCGGCACCATCCGCAGCGCGATCCGCCACGCCTGCCGTCCGGACCGCTTCTCGGCCCAGCGGCGCGAGCGGACCGTGCCGAGCACCCCGAGTGCGACCGCTGCCAGTGCGATCACGCCGAGGACCAGTTCGAAGACCTGCCGGTCGCGTCCGGGCTCGGCGGGCGTCTCGCCTGCGACGATCGCGGACAGGCCCTCCATGCCGGCCCAGGTGACGTCGGCGAGCCCGGCGCCGGTGGTCATGACCGCGATCCCGTAGCCGCTCTCGGGGTCGATCCACTCGACCGCGTTGTAGGTCATGAGGTTCCCCGAGTGCGCGAGGGTCCCGTCAGATTCGACGCTCCAGCCCATGCCGTAGTCCTGGACCGCCGACGCGGTGTGCATCTCCTCCAGACCCTCGGCACCGACCAGCTGCGTGCCCTCGCCGTTCTGGCTGATGAGCCACCGCCCCATGTCGGCGGCGCTGGTGATGATGCCGCCGCTGCCGGAGTCGTCGAGGAACCCGGGGGCCTCTTCGCGGGGGATCCACAGCCCGAACAGCGAGTTGTACCCGAGGCCGGGTGCGACGTCCTCGTCGCGGGTGGCGCTGTCGCCCATGCCGAGTGGGGTGAAGACCCGCTCGCGCATGAAGTCGGCGAAGGTCTGCCCGGAGGCGACCTCGACCAGGCGCGCGGCGACGTTGAGGTTCGCGTTGCAGTAGGCCCAGTCGGTGCCGGGGTCGGCGGCGAGGGAGTCGTCGCCCAGGCGCGAGACGTAGTCCTCCAGCGAGGTCGCGTCTTCGAGTTCGATGACGTCGATCGTCGTGTCGGCGAATCCGGAGGTCTGGTCGAGGAGCTGGCGGACCGTCACCTCCTCGGCGCGCGGGTCGGCCATCGCGAATCCGGGGAGCTGCGAGGCGACCGTGCCGTCGAGTTCGATCGCGCCCTCCTCGACCAGGACCATGACGGCCATGGCGGTGAAGGACTTCGAGACCGAGGCGACGCGCATCGGGGTGTGCTCGGTGACCGGGTCGCCGTTGGAGTCGGTGCCGTATCCGGCGGTGAAGACCGTCTCGGCGCCGTGCGTGACGACCGCCGACAGGCCGGGGACGCCGGAGGTCTCGACGAGGTCGGTCAGGTAGGCGTCGAACGCCTCAGAGGTGGGTGCGGTCTCGGCCTGGGCGGGAGAGGCGGGCAGTGCGACCGCCGCCGCGACCGCGAGCGCCGCTCCGAACAGCTTGGGGACCTTGGGATTCACTGGGTGGCTCCGTTCTGGGTGAGTTCCCCCTGAACGCTATTGGCGGAGAAAGGCCCCGACCTCTGTAGAAAGTCCGGAACCACCCCTGACGAAAGTTAGGTATTGCGCGACGGTCACACCACGTTCCGTCGCCCGTTCGCCGAATCCAGATTTCACCGATAGGCTCAGTGGGAGATCGAGCACGGTGAGGAGTCGGGCATGTCGGCAGCGGGCGACCATCCCTTCGTCGAGGCGGTCGCGCGGTACGCCGAGGAGGAGCTGCGTCCGGCCGCGCTCGCGACCGACGCCGCCGAAGTCCCCAGGGCCGCAATCGATCGGCTCCGCGCCCTCGGCGCCCTCAACCACCTCGCGCCCGCCGCCTACGGCGGCGCCGGCCTCGATCTCGACGCCGACCGGCGCCTCCACGAGGTCCTGTCCGGCGCCTGCTTCAACACCTGGCTGGTGTGGGCCCAGCACGCGCCCTTCGTCGGCCGCCTCGCCGCAAAACTCGCCGCAGACCGCGCGCCCTCGCCCCTCGCCGAACGCGTCCTGCGCGGCGAGATCCTCTGCGGCGCAGGCATCAGCGACGTGCGCCGCTTCCCCGACCGGTACATCGCCGCGACCCGCGCCCCCGGCGGCTGGACCTTCGACGGCACCATCACCTGGGTCAGCGGCTGGGGCCTGAACGAGGTCGTCGCCGTCGCCGCGGTTGAGACCAGCACCGCCGAGCCCGGCACCGCCCGGGTCGTCACCGCCCTCGTGCCCGTCTCCGACCGCACCGTCGCCACCCCGCTGCGCCTGGCCACGGTGACCGGCAGCCGCACCGAGCGCGTCCGCCTCGACGCCGTCCCCGTCGCCGACGAGGACGTCCTCGCCGTCCAGTCCTTCGACGAGTGGCGCCGCGCCGACGCCGCCCTCTCCGGCGACGCCCGCCCCCACCTGTTCGGCCTCGCCGCGGCCGTCCTGCGCGAACTCGAAGCCGAACCCCACGCCGCCGCCCGAGAGGTCGCCGCGGCCTGGAGTCCACTGATCGCGCAGTTCCGCGCCACCGCCTACAACCTCACCGACGAGGCCGCCGACGCCGAAGGCCCCCACCGCATCGAGGAGCGCCTCGCCCTCAAGATCACGGTCCTCGAAGCGCTCGGCACCCTCACCAGGGCGCTCACCGCCTCCCGCTCCGGGCACGGCATCGCCGCCGACGACACCGCCCAGCTCCACGCCCGCTCGGCCCAGTTCTGCCTCGTCCAGGGCCAGTCCGCCGCCGCCCGCGACGCCCACCTCGCACGACTTGCCGCGGATGTCCCCAATCGTCCCACCATCCAAGAATCCCTATCGTTGCAATAGGGTTCCTGCTAGAGTGGTCCTCATGCGAACCGCCGAGAAACTCACCCGGCGGCGCGAAATCGACCAGATGCGCGCCGCGAGCGCCCTCTGTCGACCTCTGATGCGCTAGCCGGACGCGCGCCCCGCGCCGCCCGGCCGATCCCCAATCGCTCATCGGGCCGCGAAGCGCCCGTTCCGATCACGCAACGCCCGCGACCCGTCCCGACCGGACCGTCCCCGGGCGAGCCATCGACGAGGGAACCCACCATCATGTCCAACCGCCCTGAGCACGCGTTCAAGATGCGCCACCCCTACCGCCGCCGGATCCTCGCGGCCGCCGCCCTGGCACTCGCGGCCACCGGAATCGGGGCGGGCATCGCCGACCCGGCCAACGCCGAGTCCGGCAAGGTCCACATCGAGCGGACCACGTAACCCCTTCATCGCAGGAAGCACATATCAGCAGGTCGGCCCACCGCGGCGTCGTCGGCGCCGCGGTGGTCGCCGCCGCCCTCATCGTCCCCGGCGCGGCCGACCCGGGGTGCCTGCAAGCGTCGTCAGGTAGATTGTCACCGCAGGTTTACCGATAACGCGCCCTTCCCCGGGGACGACACCAGAGGGACCCGATGAAAGCCTTCCCGCTCTCCCGCGTCACGCTGCTCGACGGCCCCTTCGCGCGCGCCGTCCGCACCGATCTCGACTACGTCCTGGCCATGGACCCCGACCGGCTCCTGGCCCCGTTCCTGCGCGAGGCCGGCCTCGAACCCGCCGCCCCGAGCTACGGGAACTGGGAGGACTCGGGACTGGACGGCCACATCGGCGGCCACTACCTCTCCGCGCTCGCGCTCCTGGCCGCCGCCACCGGCGAGGCCGAACCGCGCAAGCGCCTGGACCACATGGTGTCCGAGCTCGCCCGCGCCCAGGACCACCTCGGCACCGGCTACGTCGGCGGCGTCCCCGGCGGCGCCGCGCTGTTCGAGGGCCTGCGCGGCGGCGCGGGCGTGCGCTCGCTCGGCTCCAGCGACCACTGGGTCCCCTGGTACAACCTCCACAAGACCTTCGCCGGCCTCATCGACGCCCACCGCGTCCTCGGCCACCAGCAGGCCCTCGACGTGGTGCTGCGCCTGGCCGACTGGTGGCTGGACATCGCCGCGACCATCGACGACGACGCGTTCGAAGCCATGCTCGACACCGAGTTCGGCGGCATGAACGAGGCCCTCGCCGACCTCGCCGCCGTCACCGGCCGCACCGAGTTCGCCGACGCGGCCCTGCGCTTCTCCCACCGCGCGATCCTCGACCCGCTCCTGGAGCGCCGCGACGACCTCACCGGCCGCCACGCCAACACCCAGATCCCCAAGGCCGTCGGCTACGCCGCTGCCGGCGACCCCGACCTGGTCGACGCCGCCCGCTACTTCTGGCGCGAAGTCGTCGAGCACCGCACGGTCGCCAACGGCGGCAACAGCGTCCGCGAGCACTTCCACGCCCCCGACGACTTCTCCGCGATGATCGAGGACCGCGAGGGCCCCGAGTCCTGCAACACCTACAACATGCTCAAGCTGACCCGGCGCCTCGCTGAGCACGACCTCGAACCCGCGCACTTCGACTACATCGAGCGCGCCGTCTACAACCACCAGCTCGCCTCCCAGCACCCCGAGCACGGCGGCCTCGTCTACTTCACCCCGATGCGCCCGCGCCACTACCGCGTCTACTCCCAGCCCGAGACCAGCATGTGGTGCTGCGTCGGCACCGGCATCGAAGCCCAGGCCAAGTACGGCGAACTCGTCTTCGGCGAGCACGAGGGCGCCCTCGCCGTCAACCTCTACATCCCCGCGGTCCTCGACGCCCCCGAGTTCGGCGGGCGCATCCGGGTCCAGACGGGCTTCCCCTCCAGCGCCGGTGTCACCGTCTGGTTCGACCTCGACGAGCCGCGGACGTTCACCCTCCGCCTGCGCGTGCCCGGCTGGAGCGACGGCCTGGCCTCGCTCACGGTCAACGACAAGGCGGTCGAGACGACCACCGAAGCCGGTGCCGTCCTCATCGAACGGACCTGGCAGAAGGGCGACGTGGTCGCCTTCGGTCTCCCGCTGCCGGTCTCCGCCGAGCGCCTGCCCGACGGCTCGCCCTGGCAGGCCTACTTCGCCGGCCCGATCCTCCTCGCGGCCCGCAACGGCGCCGACGACCTCGACGGGCTCCTCGCCGACGACTCCCGCATGGGCCACGTCGCCCACGGCCCGCTCCTCGGCTTCGCCGACACCCCCGTCGTCGCCGACCTCGCCGCCGACCAGGTCCTCGAACGCCAACCGGCCCTTCGCTACCGGCTCACCACCGCCGATCCGGCGGGGGAGGTCGAACTCGTCCCGTTCTACCGGCTCCACGACTCCCGCTACACCGTCTACTGGCCCGTCGCCGAACCCTCCCAAGTGGGGGAACGCCGCGCCGCCCTCGTCGCGGCCGACCGCGACTCGCTCGCCCTCGACCACCTCACGGTCGACAAGGTCGCCTTCGGCGAGCAGCAGCCCGAGAGCGACCACGCCTTCCGCGGCACCGGCACCGAGGTCACGGCCGACGCCGACGGGCGCCGCGCCCGCTCGACCACCGCGACCATGGCCGTCACCCTCAAGGACCCCGACCGCCGGGGCCACCTCCTGCGCATCGGCTACCGCCTCACCGGCGGTCCCGCCGCCGTCGCGATCCGCCTCGGCGGCGTCCTCGTCGCCGAAGCGCGCTGGGAGGACGGCACCGCGGCCTTCGACCTCGACTACGGCCTCCCCGAAGCGCTCCGGGCCGAACCCCGGGCCGACGCCCTCGACCTCGAATTCACCGCCCTCGACGGCCTCCCGACCCCGGCCGTCACCACGGCCCGCCTGATCCGCTGGGCCGCACCGTAAACGCGCGATAGGGCCCGGGCGTCGCACGCCCGGGCCCCATCGCCTACCGCTAGTCCTGCCCGTACTCCGCCGGGTCGTACACCGGCGCCGGCAGCGACGCCGTGAGCGCGATCAGCTCCTCGTAAGCGAGCTCCTCGATCGAACCCGCGTACATGACCGAGAACTCGACCGCCCAGCCCGCCGGGTCGAACACGAGGACCCAGTACGAGCACTGCTCCTCGTCGACGCACCAGGACCGGGTGGCGACCGTCCGCCCGTCGACCTCCGTCTCCTCGCAGACGTCGTCCTTGTCGTCGCCGGGGCCGCCGCAGTCCACCAGATAGGGGTCGTCGACCGTCGTCCCCTCCGGAGGCAGGCCCGGAAGCCAGCCGCCGGGAAGGTGGTACATGACCGTCGCCGACACGTCGTACCCGTCATGGAACGGATACGGCAGGTACATCGAGCCGACGTACTCGCGCCTGACCGGGCCCCACTCTTCTCCGGACTGCCCCGCGGCCGCATCGGTCAGGTAGGTGCCCGGGTGCGCCGCGTCGATCGCCTCGATCGCCGCGTCGACACTGGCCTGCATGTCCTCCTCCGCGTCGACCTCCCAGTCCCCGTCCCACTCAGGGCCCGGCGGGATGTCGAGCAGTTCGTCGACCGGCACCAGTTCACTGGTGTCCCAATCGATCTGCGGCATCGACAGCATCGCGTCAGTGAGGGCCTCGACGGTCATCTCGCGGCCCTGGCCCTCGCAGTCGAGGTCCCACTCCGACCGGAGCGCCGAGTCGTTCGGGTACACGACCAGCGCCTCCAGCGCGCAGCCGTGGTCGGCGACCATCAGCGTGCGCCCGTCGTCGAGCTCCTCGGTGGTGAACACCGGGGCCTCGTCGGACCACGACGCGGCGTCCGAGATGAGGTGCTGCGGGAACGGGTCTTCGCCGCCCGGCCCGGGCTCCGACGACCATCCGCCGGGCGCCATCGCGGTGATGGTGAACGACGACCACTCGATCTCCTCGTTGCCGTCGCGGGCGATGAGCCCGCGCAGGTACACCTGGCCGGCGGCGCTCATGGTGTCGAACGGGTCGAACACGAGCGGCAGGTTGTGGTAGCCCAGCTCGGACAGCGCCGAGTAGTAGCCCCCGGACGCCTCCATCTCGGCGGTGATCTCCTCGTCGGTGGGCCGCTCGGAGTCGAGCGCGTCGGCGTCCAGGAACCCGCTGTCGATCGCGAGCGGGCCGAAGGCCGACTGGAGCGCCTCGTTCAGCTCCGGCTGGCGGTCGTCCCACACGTCGGGCGCTCGGCTCGGATACCCGGCCATGGACGGGTCGAAGGCGAACCCTTCCCCCGCAGGGAAGTCCTGGGGGCGGTCGGTCTCCTTGCCCGGGTTGAGCACGCCCACCGAGAACGCGAGGACCGCGGCGACGGCCGCGACGCCGACGGTGGTCGCCCCGCCGAGGACGGCGCGGTTGCGGCGGCGGGCGCGGTAGCCGTCGCGCATGATCGAATCGAGGTCGAGCGACGCCTCCTGCGGCGTCGTGTCGGGGCGGGCCTGCCTGAACAGGGTCCCGGTGTCGTCTTGCGGTTGCATGTCTCTCGTCTCCTTCAGCTATGCCCGGACCGGAGCCGCGGATTCGGCGAGGAACTCGCGCATCTTGCTCAACCCCTTGGCGCACTGGCTCTTCACCGTTCCGGTGGAGCAGCCCATGGCCTCGGCCGTGTCGTCCACGGACAGGTCCTCCCAGTAGCGGAGGACGAGCGTGGCGCGCTGGCGCGCCGGCAGCCTGTCCAGCGCCGCGACGACCTCCAGCCGCCGGTCGACGCCCTCCTGCGGATGCTCGACCCGCGTCGTCGGCATCTCGTCGCTCGCGCGCTCCCGCCGCACCCACGCCAGGCGGCGGTGCGAGAGGTACACGTTGACGACGATGCGCCGCACGTAGGCCGGTGCGCCGACCGGGTCGACGCGCTTCCACACCGCGAACGCCTTGGTCAGCGCCTTCTGCACGATGTCGTCGGCCTCGTACCAGTCCCCGGACAGCAGGAACGCCTGCCGTCTCAGGTGGTCGCGCTGGGCCAGCGCGAACGACCGGAACTCGGCCTCTTGCTGCTCCTTGCTCTTCACAGGGCCTCTTTCAGATGACGGGTTGGGGGGCGCGCCCCGCCGGCCTCAGGTGGATGCTGCGGGGCCCGACACCGTACATAGGTGGGCGGCCCCGGACCGGGTTGCCCGGTATCGACCTCGTCGGAGTATGCCGGGTCACTTCCGGCCCGGAGCGGTCACATTCGGGCGGGCTGTCCCGTCAAGAGGGGGAAGCAGGACACCGAACGGAAGGAACGGGAACCATGACCGTGCAGCACGATGGAGCCGAGGCCGCGATCCGGGACCGGATCGCGGGGATCACCGGGGCGCTCCGCGCCAAGGACCGCGACGCCCTGCGGCGCATCTACGACAAGGACGTCGTCTCCTTCGACGTCGAGCCGCCGCTCCAGCACGTGGGCGTCGACGCGAAGCTGGAGAACTGGGAGCGGGTGTTCGCCGCCTTCGCCGAGCTCGACTACGAACTGCGCGACCTGCGCGTCACCGCGGACGGCGCCGTGGCCTTCGCGCACGGCTTCGGGCGCCTCAGCGGCAGGCTCGGCAACGGCGTCCCCGTGCCGGGCATGTGGGTGCGGGCCACCTTCTGCTTCAAGCGGATCGAGGGGGAGTGGCTGATCGTCCACGACCAGGTCTCGGTGCCGTTCGACCTGCCCACCGGGAAGGGCGTGGCCGACCTCCAGCCCTGACGGCCGGAACCTGGGGCGGTTGGCACACTCTGGGGATTCTGGGATCCTCCCGCGCTCGTAGAGTCGTGATCACAGGCAAGCAAGCCAACTTCTCAAGCGGAGGATGATCACGATGAGCGAATACGACGAGACCCCCTACGAAGAGACCGACGCCGCCCCCGAAGAGGACGTGACGGCCGAGGACGACTCCCACATCACCGGCCTGGGCGGCCTGCCCGCCGTCGAGACCGAAGAGGTCTTCGACCTGGACGGCGACGGCTACGCCGACAACACCATCTCGGCCGACGGCGTGACCTACGTCGACTCGGACGGCGACGGCCAGGCCGACGGCATCGCCTACGACTACGACGGCGACGGGACCTCCGACGAGCTCCTGGTGGACCTCGACGGCGACGGCTCCTTCGAGACCGCCGTGTACGACACGGACGGCAACGGCGTGGCCGACACCTTCGAGTCGGACACCGACGGCGACGGCGTGGTCGACCAGGTCTCCTACGACTCGGACGGCGACGGCGTGGTCAACCAGGTCTCCACCGACACCAACGGCGACGGCCTGGTCGACATCGTGGCCACCGACTACGACTCCGACGGCCTGGTCGACGAGATCCAGATCGACTCCGACGCGGACGGCGTCGTCGACACCGCCCTGGTCGACTCGGACGGCGACGGCTTCCTCGACACGGCCTACACCGAGGCCACCCCCGAGGGCGACTCCTTCCAGTCCCAGACCGGTCAGGTCATCTAGCACCGGTCCCCTCACCGGGACCATCCCCGCTTGATCCCGGGGGCCGCGGCCGACGAGGCCGCGGACCCCGGGAATCGGCCTGCCCGGATCCGGGCCTCACCGCTCGGTGACGAGGTACGGCGCGATCGAGCGGAGCTTCTCGCAGGTCTCCTCGTACTCGCGCTCGGGACGCGAGTCCGCGACGATGCCGGCGCCGGCCTGGAGCCAGGTGCGGCCGCGGCGGCGGAACAGCGACCGCAGCACCAGGGCCGCGTCGAGCCGGCCGCGCGCGTCGCAAGCGATGACGGCCCCGGCGTACAGACCCCGCGGACGCCGCTCCAGGAGCCGGATGAGGCGCCGGGCCGCGGGCTTGGGGATGCCGCTGGCGGTGATCCCGGGGAACAGCGCGGCGAACGCCTGCCACCGGTTCCGGTCCCCGCGCAGCCGCCCGGACACGCGGGACGCCAGGTGCTGCACCGAACCGCGCGCCGACACGTCCATGAAGTCGCTGACGTGGACGGCCTCGCAGACGCTGCGCATCTCGTCGAACGCGGCCTTCACCGAGACGGCGTGCTCGTACAGCTCCTTCGGGTCCGACAGCAGCTCCTCGCGCAGCCGCCGGTCGTAGTCCGCCTCGCCCAGGCGCGCCCGGGTCCCGGCGAGCGGGCAGGTCGCCACGGTCCTGTCCGCGCCGACCTCCACGATCGTCTCGGGACTGAACCCGACCGCCTGGAAGTCCGGGCAGTCGACGAGGAACGACCGCGCCGGCGTGTTCGCCCGGCGCCCGCGCACCAGCGTCGCCGCGAAGTCGATGCGCTCCTCGATCGGCACCGTGCGGGAGATGATCGCCTTCGACAGCTGCCCGGACCGGATGACCGCGACCGCCGCGGCCACCGCGTCGCGGTAGTCCCCGCCGTCGCCCAGATCCAGTTCCACGCTCCCCGAAGGGGACTCGTCCACTCCGGGCGGGTCGTCCAGGAGCTTCCCGACCGCGTCCAGCTCCGCCTCGTCCACCGAGCGGACCAGGGTCCGCCCCGGCGAGAGCAGGACGTGCGTGCGGGGGACCACCAGCTCCAGCAGCACCGCGTTCGGGTCCCGGTCGGCCGGGTCGGCGGTGAGTTCGAATGCGGCCCAGCCGAACGCGTGCCAGTCCTCGACCGGCAGGCCCGCGAGGGCGTCGTCGAGGTTGGACAGGTCGGGTGCGAGGACGCGCCGCTCGAACCGGTCCCCGCTGCGCACCTCGATGTGGTCCCCGCGCACCCGGACCTCCGCGAGCGCCCCGAACGCGAGGTGCCAGGTGTCGCCGAGCTCGTAGACGACGGCCCGGCCGAACCGGCCCGACCCGGCGAGCGCGGCCACCGGCGGCAGCGGGTCCGGACTCGGGACGAGCAGCCGCTCCTCATAGGGCCGCAGCCCGATACCGGCGATCACGGTCGCACCCCCGCACCGGGCTTGCGTCCCGCCACGGTGACCAGCCGGTACGCGTCGACGGCGAAGCCCGGGTCCTCCAGCAGGTCCCAGAACGCCCGCAGCTCGTCCCCGCCGACGCCCTGGTCCCGCAGGTCCCCTTGCAGCTGTTCGGTATTGGCCCGGTGCAGCGCGATCCCGTCGCCCCCGCCCTCCCAGACCCCCGCGGACGCGGCCTCCTCGACCGCCTCCAGGCCCGCCTCGCGGAAGGCCGACGCCGCGCGCAGCGCCCAGGCCGCGTCCGCCCCGGCCCCGGCGAGGACCCGCACGAACGCGTCGTGGACCTGCGTGAACAGCGCGGCCGCGCCCGGATCGGGGGAGCGGCGCACGGCCACTTCGGCGCAGTCGAACTCCTCGACGACGAGCAGGCCGCCGGGCCGCAGGGCCGCGATCATCCGTTCGAGCGCGTACCGCCGCTCGGGCAGGTGCAGCAGGACCAGGCGGGCGTGGACGACGTCGAAGGCCGCGCCGGGCAGGTCGTCCCGGAGGATGTCGTGGCGCACCACGTCGAGGTTCGAGCGCCCGTCCAGGTCAGCCATGAGGCGCGGTTCGAGGTCGGTCGCCAGGACCGACCCGGTGGGCCCGACCCGGTCGGCCAGCCAGGCCGCGACCGACCCGCCCCCGGCCCCCACCTCCAGGCACCGCATCCCCGGTCCGACCCCGGCGCGGTCGAGCTGCGCGAACGTGTGCGGGTCGTAGTGGCGTTCGAGGACTTGGAACCGCAGTGCCGCCTGCTCGGCGGCGTTGTCGAGTGCGTACCGGCCCGGTGGTGATCCCACGGTGAACTCCCAGCGCATCGGGCCCCTTGAACAGGGGCCGTCCGGGGAGCGTAGGCACGCCCGCGCCCGCGGCGCAGGCGATCCGAGGACGAGTCGCATTGCCGACAGCGCCCCCGCGGCGCGGTCCGGTCCGAGAGTTGCGGCCCGCTTCCGGCCTTTTAAATCGATACATTTCGATGTATCGTGTACGAGCCGATCCGAAACTCTCGAACTCCCCTGGAGGAGCGATGGCGCCCCGTCCGAACGAGTCCACGTCCCGAACCCCGCGGTCGATCGACCGGAGGGCCTTCCTCGCACTGGGAGCGCTGCCGGTCGCCGCCCCGCTGCTCGCCGAGCCCGCCGCGGCCCAGACCACCGTGGTCGTCCAGCCGTCCCTCGGCCAGCAGGTCATCCAGGGCTTCGGCGGCATGAACCACACCGTGTGGATCAGCGACCTCACCGCGGCCCAGCGGAACACGGCCTTCGGCAACGGCGACGGCCAGCTCGGCTTCTCGATCCTGCGCATTCCCGTCCACGAGGACCGTGCCAACTGGAGCCGCGAGGTCGCCACCGCCCAGCGCGCGGTCGCCCTGGGCGCCAAGGTCATCGCCTCCCCGTGGAACCCGCCCGCGAACCTCACCGAGACTTTCTCGGGCGGCAAGCGCCTGCGCTACGACTCCTACGCGGCCTACGCCCAGCACCTCAACGACTTCCACGCGTTCATGCAGTCCAACGGCGTGAACCTCTACGCGATCTCGGTCCAGAACGAGCCGGACTACGCCCACGACTGGACCGCGTGGACCGCCGCCGAGATCGTCCGCTTCCTCAAGGAGAACGCCGGCTCGATCAACACCAGGGTCATCGCCCCGGAGTCCTTCCAGTACCGCAAGGTCCTCTCCGACCCGATCCTCAACGACCCCGCCGCCCTCGCCAACCTCGACGTCCTCGGCGCCCACCTCTACGGCACCCAGCCCGCCGACTTCCCCTACCCGCTGTTCACGCAGAAGGGCGGCGGCAAGGAGCTGTGGATGACCGAGGTCTACTACCCCAACAGCAGCGACTCCGCCGACCTGTGGCCGGGCGCCCTCGACGTCGGCGAGCACGTCCACCGCGCCCTCGTCAACGGCCGCTTCCAGGCCTACATCTGGTGGTACATCCGCCGCGGCTACGGGCCCATGCGCGAGGACGGCGCCATCTCCAAGCGCGGCGCCAACATGGCGCACTACTCGAAGTTCGTGCGCCCCGGCCACCAGCGGATCACCGCCACCGCGAACCCCCAAGCGGGCGTCTACATCAGCGCCTTCAAGAGCGGCTCCAGGCTCGTCATCGTCGCGGTCAACAAGAACGCCTCGGCCGTGTACCTGCCGTTCACCGTCGAAGGCGCCGGCTCGGGCACGTTCTCGACCTGGGTGACCACCGCGAGCCAGACCCTCGCGCCCTACTCCGCGGTCACGATGACCAACGGCGCGTTCGGGTCCCAGCTCCCGGCCCAGAGCATCCGGACCTACGTGATGGGCTAGCCCGCCTCAGGCCAGGTCGACCGGGCGGACGCGGAGCTTCTCGGCGACGCGGGCGAGCGCCGCCTGGTCGGCCGCGTCGAGCCGGTCGAGGGCGGCCTGCCTGACGGCCCGCACGTGGACCGGCGCCGCCGCGACGACGACCTCGTACCCGGCGTCGGTCAGCGCCGCGATCGTGTAGCGGCCGTCGCCGGGGTCGGGCGAGCGCTCCATCCAGCCGCGCTGCTCGAAGCGCTTGACCACGTTGGACAGCCGCGAGAGCGAGCCGTTCGCCATGAAGGCGAGCTCGCTCATGCGCAGGCGCCGCTCAGGTGCCTCGGAGACGTGGCTGAGGACCAGGTACTCGAAGAGGGTCAGGCCGCTCTCGCGCTGGAGCGGGGCCTCCAGCCGCCCCGGCAGCAGCAGGATCAGCGAGACGAGCCCGGTCCAGGCCTCCTTCTCGGCCGGGTCGAGCCACGGCACGTCGTCGGAGCGGGGCCCTGCGGGCTCGGGTGTCGCGGCCATGGCGGCAGTCTACCGAGCCGGGAGTGACTTCACGCGTGAAGTGAATGTGCTAGGTTTACTTCACGCATGAAGTCAACCGAAAGGGGCGCGCCATGGGCGAGCCGCAGTTCCACATCACCCCCGGATTCGGCGAGAAGCTGCACGACCTGCTCGGCTACAGCCAGGCGGTCCGCATCGGCGACCGCGTCGAGATCTCGGGCCAGGGCGGCTGGAACGACGACATCGAGTTCCCCGAGGACCTCGACGAGGAGATCGCCCGCGCCTTCGACAACGTCGAGCGCACCCTCGCCACGGCCGGGGCCACCTGGGCCGACGTCGTCGAGGTCGACTCCTACCACCTGCCCGACGACGCGGCGTACATCGGCGAGCGGCCCACCCGCGCCATGGCCGAGCAGTTCCGCAAGCGCATGGGCGACCGCGCCCCGATCTGGACCCAGATCGGCGTCGCCGCCCTCGGCGCGCCCGGGATGCGCGTGGAGATCCGCGTGACCGCGATCGTGGGACACGCCGCCTGATCCGATAATCGACCCGTTCGTCCCTTATGCTCACTTCGGCCGTTCGGCCTGTCACCGAGTGCAAGGGAACCGATTGTGAAGACTCTCGCCATGTCGGCGGCGGCCCTGGCCGCCGCCGCCACGGTCCTCGCGGCCTCGCCCGCGCAGGCCCAGGTGTCCGGCTGCTCCTACGGCTCGGGCGGCGAGTACGACTCCACGATCTGCTGGATCGACATGAGCGGCTTCGACCAGACCCAGGCGATGAGCGCGGCCGGGCAGCCCATGTCCATCGAGCTCACCGACGACTACTCGATGAGCTTCACCTTCAAGTTCACCGCCGGGGACGACGGCTACCGCATCCTCAAGCCCGTCGCGTTCCCCACCTACCGCCTCGCCCCGATCGGCAACACCGCCTACACCGGCACCACCGGCCAGCCCGCGCTCTACCAGCAGGTCAACGCCGGGACCGGCGCCGCCGGAGACCTCGGCACCCTCGCCATCGACGACCTCGTCGTCACCGGCCCCTCCGGCACGGCCGTCTCCGGCTTCGGCGTCGTCATGGCCGACGCCGAGTCCACCAACCGCCAGGAGGGCCTCACCTTCGCCTCCGACAAGCCCATCGAGCAGCTCACCACCGCCACCATGCCAGACGCCCTGCCCGCCTGCGGCCAGGAGCTCTCAGGGCTCGGCACCACCAGCGTCACCTGCCGCGGCAACACCGCGGGCGGCCTCGCCGTCGGCGAGATCGTCCTCTACGCCGACTCGCCCTCCACCGCCTCGATCGGCTTCCTCGACCGCACCGCCAACGCCGTCCAAGGCGTCGCCTTCGGCATCCTCACCGCCAAGGTCGGGCTCACCAAGGCCGTCGAAGACAAGACCGCCGACACCGACTCGTTCGGCATCTCCATCACCGACGACGACGGGAACGCCATCGGCGAGGCCTCCACCGCCGGCGGCGACTCCGCGACCGTCGACCCGACCACGGTCCTCGCCGCCCTCGACGGCCGCGACTTCACCTTCGCCGAGACCGCCGAGGCCGGCACCGACCTCTCGACCTACACGCAGTCCTGGAACTGCACCAACAACGGCGAGACCGACGACGACCTGCCCTCCGGCGAGGGCACCGAGCAGACCGTCGCCGTCGACGTCGGCGACGACATCGAATGCACCGTCGTCAACACCGGCACGCCCCCGGTCGACCCCACCGACGGCCCCTCCAGCCCCGGCGCGACCGCCTCGCCCGCCGCCGGAAGTGCCCTGCCCGAGACCGGCACGCCCGTGTACATCCGCGTCCTCGTCGCCGCGGTCGTGGTCGCCCTCGGCGCGGCCGGCGTGCTCATCGCCCGCCGCGTCCGCTCCACCTGGTAACCCCGCGAAGGTCCGCCGGTACGCGCTCGGCGAGACTCCGAGGGACGCCTGGAAATGCATCCGCAGCGAGGCGGCCGAGCCGAACCCGGCGCCGGCCGCCACGCGGTCGATCGGCTCGTCCGAGCGCTCCAGCAGGTGCCGGGCCCGCTCCAGGCGCTGGTGCAGCAGCCACCGCTGCGGCGACGTGCCGACCTCCTCGCGGAACCGCCGCGTGAACGTGCGGACGCTCATCGCCTCGCACTCCGCCAGCTGCCGCAGCGTCAGCGGCTCGTGCAGCCGCGCCAGCGCCCACTCCCGCGCCCGGCCCGTCCCGGCCGCGCCCAGCTCCGGCACCGGCCGCTCGATGTACTGGGCCTGCCCGCCGTCGCGGTGCGGCGGCACCACCGACCGCCGCGCGACCCGGTTCGCCACGGCCACACCGAAGTCCACGCGCGTCATGTGCAGGCACAGGTCGAACCCCGAGGCCACGCCCGCCGACGTCAGCACCCGGCCGTCCTCGGTGTACAGCACGTCCGGCTCCAGGCGCACCAGCGGGTAGAGCCGCCGGAACCGCTCGACCGAGTCCCAGTGCGTCGTCGCCCGCCGCCCGTCCAGCAGCCCGGCCGCGGCCAGCACGAACGCGCCCGTGCAGATCGACGCGATCCGCGCCTCGGGCCGGATCAGCTTGAGCGCGTTCGCGAGCGGCTCCGCAAGCCGCCCCGCCGACCACGACTCGTCGGTCTCGTGGGCCGAGGGCACCACGACCGTGTCCGCCTCCGCCAGCGCCTCCGGCCCGTGCGCCACGTTCACCGTCACGTCGGTGTCCGTGCGCACCTCGCCTTCGGCGATTGTGCAGGTGACCACTTCGTACAGCGGTTCGCCGCCCGACCGCGCCGACCCGAACACCCGGTGCGGGATGCCGAGTTCGACCGGCAGGAGGCCGTGGCGGACCAGGACCGCGACGCGGTGCCGTCCGGGATGCCGAAAAACGCCCATGGCCCGATCTTCGCACATGTTGGCCGCCCGGCCACTGGCCGATCGGGTGCGCGGGCACGAGACTGGACCGATGTCCATCGCCGCCCCAGACGCCCCCGAACAGCCGACCCGCACCGCGCGCCGCGTCCACCGCGCCTGGTGGGTCGCCGCCGTCAGCTTCGTCGCCCTCGTCGGCGCCGCCGCCTTCCGCGCCACCCCGAGCGTCTTCATCGAGCCGCTCCACGACGAGTTCGGCTGGTCCCACGGCACGATCTCCGCCGCGATCTCGGTGAACATCCTGCTCTACGGCCTGTTCTCGCCCTTCGCCTCCGCGCTCCAGGAGCGCTACGGCATCCGCCGCGTCGTCTCCATCGCGCTGGCCCTCATCAGTCTCGGCAGCGGCGCGACCGTGTTCATGACCGCGTCCTGGCAGCTGGTCCTGTGCTGGGGCTTCATCGTCGGCATCGGCACGGGCTCGATGGCGATGGCGTTCGTCGCCACGATCACCAACCGCTGGTTCATCGCCCGCCGCGGCCTCGTCTCCGGCATCCTCACCGCGGGCGGCGCCGCCGGGCAGCTCGTGTTCCTGCCGCTCGTCGGCCTGCTCGTCGAGGGCCCGGGCTGGCGCTCGGCCTCGATCCTGGTGTCGCTCACCGCGCTCGCGATGGTCCCGCTGGTGCTCCTGGTCGTGCGCGACCGGCCCGAGGACGTCGGCCTGCACCCCTTCGGCGCCGGCCCCGACTACACGGCCCCGGCCGTCTCCAAGTCCGGCGCTGCCAAGCGCGCCCTCGGCAGCCTGTGGCAGGCCAGCGGCTCCCGCGCGTTCTGGCTCCTGGCCGCGACCTTCGCGATCTGCGGCGCCTCCACGAACGGCCTCGTCGGCGCCCACTTCGTCCCCGCCGCCCACGACCACGGCATGCCCCTGACGGCGGCCGCGTCGCTTTTGGCGGTCATCGGCATCGTCGACATGATCGGCACCGTCTTCTCCGGCTGGCTCACCGACCGGTTCGACCCGCGGCACCTGCTCGCGGTCTACTACGCGCTCCGCGGCGTCTCGCTGCTCGCCCTGCCCTCGCTGTTCGCCGGGGACGTGCGGCCGCCGATGCTGTTCTTCATCGTCTTCTACGGCCTCGACTGGGTCGCGACCGTCCCGCCCACGATCGCGCTGTGCCGCGAGCACTTCGGCGAGGACGGCGCGGTCGTCTTCGGGTGGGTCCTCGCCTCGCACCAGTTCGGGGCCGCGCTCATCGCCTGGGGCGCGGGCTTCATCCGCGACGCGACCGGGAACTACGACCCGGCGTGGTTCACCGCGGGAGCGCTGTGCGCGCTCGCCGCGGTGATGTCCCTGATGATCAGACGGCCCGCGGCACCAGTCGCTGCAACTGCGTGACGTGGCCGGGTTCGAGCTCGTCGAGGGTGGCGACGCCGAGCAGGCGCATGGTCCGCTCGACCTCTTCGCGGAGGATGGCGATGGTCCGGTCGACGCCGTCCCTGCCGCCGGCCATGAGGCCGTACAGGTAGGCGCGGCCGATCATCGTGTAGCGGGCGCCGAGGGCGACGGAGGCGACGACGTCGGCGCCGGACATGATCCCGGTGTCCAGGTGCACCTCGATGTCGCCGCCGACCTCCTTGACGACCTGGGGGAGCAGGTGGAAGGGGATGGGGGCGCGGTCGAGCTGGCGCCCGCCGTGGTTGGAGAGGGTGACGGCGTCGACGCCGAGGTCGGCGCAGCGCTTCGCGTCCTGGACGGTCTGGACGCCCTTGACGACGAGCTTCCCGGGCCACTGCTCCTTGATCCACGCCAGGTCGTTGTAGTCGACCGTGGGGTCGAACATGGTGTCGAGCAGTTCCGCCACGGTCCCGGACCAGCGTGAGAGCGAGGCGAACGCGAGCGGCTCGGTGGTGAGCATGTCGAACCACCAGTTCGGCTTGCGCGCCATGTCGAAGAACGTCTTCGCCGTGATCGCCGGCGGGATCGAGAACCCGTTCCGCTTGTCCCGCAACCGAGCCCCGGCCACCGGCACGTCCACCGTCACCAGCAGCGTGTCGAACCCGGCCGCCGCCGCACGCTCGACGAGCGCCATGGACCGGTCGCGGTCCTTCCACATGTACAGCTGGAACCAGTGGCGCCCTTCGGGTCCGCCCGCGGCCGCCACGTCCTCGATGGGGGTGGTGCCCATGGTCGAGAGCGCGAACGGGATCCCCGCCGCGGCCGCCGCTCCAGCACCCGCGGTCTCGCCTTCGGTGTGCATCATGCGCGTGAACCCGGTGGGCGCGATGCCGAACGGCAGCGCCGACCGCTTCCCGAGCACGTCCCAGCCCGTGTCGACCTTCGAGACATCGCGCAGGATCGCGGGGTGGAACTCGACGTCCTCGAACGCCTGCCGCGCCCGTGCGAGCGACAGCTCGCCCTCGGCGGCGCCCTCGGTGTAGTCGAACGCCGCCCGCGGCGTCCGCTTCTTCGCGATCGACCGCAGGTCAGCGATCGTCAAAGCGGCGTTCAGACGCCGCCGCTTGGCGTTGAAGTCGGGCTTTTTGAAACGTATCAAAGGCAGGATGTCGTGCGGGCGGGGAAACTGGCGCTTGGTCATGGGAGGGCCTATCGGATGTGATTGTGAGGAGTCCGTCCCGGCCATTGTCACCCGCGCCGAAAAATCTTCGAGACCGACCCATCCAAGACCGGTCCGGCTCCGAATTCCGGGCGATCGGAGTTGACAAACACCTCGGAGCGTGATGATGTCCACAAGGGGGAATCCAGCAGCCTGGGGCACAGGCGAACACCGCCTTGCGGCGGTCGAGGAGGCGAGGATGCCCACGCTCGAACAGCTCCTGCACGGCACTGCACTGGGCGACGAGCACGCGTTCGCGCGCCTCTACGACGAGGCCGCGCCACGGGTCTACGGCCTGTGCCTGCGCGTCCTGCGCGACCCCGCGCAGGCGGAGGAAGTCGCCCAGGAGGTGCTCGTGGAGATCTGGCGCACGTCGACCCGCTTCGACTCCCGCCGCGGCTCCGCCGGCGCCTGGATCTCCACCATCGCCCACCGCCGCGCCGTCGACCGCGTCCGGTCCGTCCAGGCCTCCGGCGACCGCGAGCGCCGCACCGCCTACCGCGAGGAACCCGGCTACGACGCGGTCGCCGAGGCCGCCGCCGTCCGCCTGGAGCACCGCCAGGTCCGCCGCTGCCTCCAGACCCTCACCGAACTCCAGCGGCAGGCCGTCACCCTCGCCTACTACGGCGGCCACACCTACCGGCAGGTCGCCGCCCTCCTCGGCACCGCCGTGCCCACCGTCAAGTCGCGCATCCGCGACGGGCTCCTCAAACTCCGCGACTGCCTGGAGGTGGCGCGATGACCGCCGACGTGCACGCCCTCATCGGCCCCTGGGCCGTCGACGCCGTCGACGACGACGAGCGCGCCCTGGTCGAGCACCACCTCACCGAATGCGAGTCGTGCGCCCAGGAGGCCGCCGAACTGCGCGAGGCCGTCTGGCGCCTCTCCGACGTCACCGTCACCGACCCGCCCCGGCGCCTGCGGGACCGCGTCCTCTACGAGGCCTCCCGCACCCGCCAGGACGCCCCCGCCCCCGAGCCGCCCCCGCAGCCGCTGCGACGCCACCGCGGCATGCCCCGACTGCGCCTCGCCCTCGCCGCGGGCGCGCTGGCCGCCGTCATGGCCGTCGTCGGCGGCATCGTCACCTGGTCGGTCATGCGCACCGAGGAGCCCACCGAGTCCGAGCAGATCGCCGCCGTCCTCGAATCGGACGACGCACGGGTCGGCACCGTCGAGGCCGAAGGCGGCGGCGAGGTCACCGTCGTCCACTCCGAGCGCCTCGACCGCGCCGTCGTGCTCGTCGCCGGCCTCGCCCAGATCGCCCCCGACCGCGCCTACCAGCTGTGGCTCGTCGACGCCGACGGCCAGGTCTCCGCGGGCGTCCTCGACCCCGGCGACGCCTCCGCGACCGTCCTCGTCGAGGACGTCGGCGACGCCGAGGTCATCGGCGTGACCGACGAACCCGCGGGCGGCTCCGCGGCCCCGACCACCCCGATGGTCGCGGGCGTCCCGCTCGACATGTAGCCCTCACGACCCAGTGGGACCGGCCGTATCGGCCGGTCCCACAGTGCGTTTCCTGCCCCGTCGCGAAAAAAATCCCAGAAAAATCCGCCCCGGACCCATCCGCGGGCGCCCCGCCCCCGAATCAGGGGCATGAGACCGACCACCGCCGCC
>NZ_QFRW01000294.1 GCF_003265355.1 Glycomyces dulcitolivorans
GGCCGGAGCGGCCTCGGCCTTGGGGGCCTCGGGCTCGGGCAGCGGCTCCTGGGCGGGCGCGGGGGCCGGAGCCGCGGGGGCGCCGGCGGCCTCGGACGGGTCGCCGATGATCGCCAGCTCGCCGCCGACCTCGACGTCAGTGTCCTCGGGAACCACGATCTTCAGCAGCACACCGGCAACCGGGGAAGGAACCTCGGTGTCGACCTTGTCGGTCGAGACCTCCAGGAGCGGCTCGTCGACCTCGACGGTGTCGCCTTCCTTCTTGAGCCACTGGGTGACAGTCCCCTCGGTGACCGACTCACCGAGAGCGGGCATCGTTACCGATGTCGGCATCGTTCGTTCAACTCCTGCGGTTGTGGATTAGTCGTGGGCGTGCAGCGGCTTGCCGGCCAGCAGCATCGCCGCTTCGCCGATCGCCTCGTTCTGGGTGGGGTGCATGTGGATCAGCTGGGCGACGTCGTTCGCGTAGGCCTCCCAGTTGTAGATCAGCTCCGCTTCGCCGATCTGCTCGGAGATGCGCGCGCCGACCATGTGGACGCCGACGATCGGGCCGTCCTCGACCGCCACGAGCTTGATGAAGCCCTGGGTCTTGAGGATGTTCGACTTGCCGTTGCCCGCGAGGTTGTAGTTGACCGACTTGATCTTGTCGGCGCCGTACTTCTCCTTCGCCTTGTCCTCGTTGAGGCCCATGGAGGCCACCTCGGGCTCGGTGAAGGTCACGCGCGGGATGCCGGTCTCGTCGATCGGGGCCGGGTTCAGGCCCGCGATGTGCTCGGCGACGAAGATGCCCTGGAGGAAGCCGCGGTGCGCGAGCTGGATGCCGGGGACGATGTCGCCGACGGCGTAGACGCCGGGGACGCTCGTCTGGAGGCTCTCGTTCACGGGGACGAAGCCCCGGTCGAGGGTGATGCCCTGCTCCTCGTAGCCGATGCCGGCGGTGACCGGGCCGCGGCCGACGGCCACGAGCACGATGTCGCCCTCGACGACGGTGCCGCCTTGGATCGTCACCTGCACGCCCGTCGCGGTCTTCTCGACCTTCTCGAAGAACTTGCCGGTGTGGAACTTGATGCCGCGCTTGCGGAACGCCCGCTCCAGCTGCTTCGAGGAGTCGGCGTCCTCGGCCGCGATGAGGCGGGGGAGGCCTTCGATGATCTCGACCTCGACGCCCAGGGACTTCCAGGCGGAGGCGAACTCGACGCCGATGACGCCGCCGCCGATGACGATCGCCTTGTTCGGCAGCTCGGTCAGTTCGAGGGCGTGCTCGGAGGCGATGATCTTCTCGCCGTCGATCTCAAGACCGGGGAGGGTCTTGGAGTACGAGCCGGTGGCGAGGATGACGTTCTTGCCGGTGACGGTCTGGCCGTTGTCGACCTGCACGGCGTTGGGTCCGACGAGCGTGCCGGTGCCCTGGATGAAGTCGACCTTGTGAGCCTTGACCAGGCCCTGGAGGCCCTTGTACAGCTTGGAGACGACGTCGTCCTTGTACTTCTTGACCGCGGGCATGTCGACGCCCTTGAACTCGGCCAGGATGCCGAACTGCTCGGACTCGCGGGCGGTGTCGGCGACCTCGCCGGCGTGGAGCAGCGCCTTGGTGGGGATGCAGCCGCGGTGGAGGCAGGTCCCGCCGACCTTGTCCTTCTCGATGAGGGCCACCTTCAGCCCCAGCTCAGCGGAGCGGAAGGCCGCCGCGTAGCCGCCGCTGCCGCCGCCCAGGATGACTACGTCGTATCCTGCGTTCGGGTCGCTCATTGCTCTCCCCACTTAACGATGCTTAGGTTCGCTGCCCATCCTTCCACCGGGCGCGTCTCGTGGTCGCCCAGACCCGGTGCTTGGAGTGTGCAACACCATTCAACCGCTTGCTGGGAGCTTCGGAAAGTCATGTTCGTGTGCGGCTGGACACAGGCGTCATAGCGCGTGTGTACGCTTGAAAGTCGACATCGTGCGGGTGCGTGAAGGAGCGGATGTGGGCTGGTTCGGGAAGAAGAAGAAGCAGGCTGACGGGACGCTGGACCGCGCCTCCGACAACGGCGACCAGCGCCACCTGGTCGAATTCATCGGTTCGCGCACCGGCGTCGAGGCGTACGTCGAGCCGAAGACCACCGTCACCGAGACCACGGTCATGCTCATCGCCCACGACGGCGAGTGGACGCGGCGGCGCGTCGCGGGCCCCGCGGGCGCGTTCGCCCTGGGCCGCAAGCACAACATCCCGGTCTACGAGGTCGCGAAGGTCGGGTACCCGCAGCGCAAGCGGGACTTCGACGCCCGCAAGAAGCTCGAACAGCAGCGGCGCCAGTAGCGCGAAGCGGCCGGCCCTTTCGGACCGGCCGCTCACGTTAAATCTCGCGCAATATCCCGCCACCCGGCGGTGAGCGTCAGGCGGCGTGCTCCTCCAGGAGCGCCACGAGCGTGCGCACCGGCACGGCCGTCGCGCCCTTCGCGGTGTAGCCGTGCGCCGAGTCCGAGTCGGCGGGGCCCGCGATGTCGAGGTGCGCCCACGGGATCTCCTCGGGCACGAACTTCGACAGGAAGATCCCGCCCTGGATCATGTGCCCGTCGCGCTTGAGGCCGGCCGCGCACTGCGACACGTCCGCGATCGAGGACTCCATGAGCTTGACGAGGTCGTCGGGGAACGGCATCGGCCAGCCGTGCTCGCCGGTCGCCTCGCCGATACGGCGGATGCGCTCGGTCTCGGAGTCGGTGCCCATGAGGCCCATGGTGCGGCGCCCGAGTGCGATGAGCTGGCCGCCGGTGAGGGTCGCGACGTCGTAGACGGCGTCGGGCTCGTCCTCGACGGCCCGCGAGAGCGCGTCGGCGAGCACCAGGCGGCCCTCGGCGTCGGTGTTGAGGATCTCGACGGTCATGCCGTTGCGGATGGTCAGCACGTCGGAGGGCCGGTAGGCGGTGCCCGAGACGAGGTTCTCCGCGAGCGCGACGGTGCACGTGACGTTCACGTCCAGGCCCAGCTTCGCGGCGGCGATGGTCGCGCCGACCACGGCCGCGGCCCCGGCCATGTCGTACTTCATCTCCCACATGCCCGCGGTCGGCTTGATCGAGTAGCCGCCGGAGTCGAAGGTGATGCCCTTGCCGACCAGCGCGATGTGCTTGCGCGCGCCCTCGGGCCGGTACGACAGCCGAACCAGGCGCGGCTCGGCCGACGAGCCGCCGCCGACGGCGAGGACGCCGCCGTAGCCGCCCGCCGAGAGCGCCTCGGCGTTCAGGATCTCGACCTCCAGGCCCGCCGCGACGGCGGCCTGCTCGATCTCGATCGCGAACGTCGGCGGGCGCAGCAGGTTCGCGGGCGCCGACACCCAGTCCTTGACGAGCGCGATGCTCTCGCCGAGCACGACGGCCTTCGCGACCGCGTCGGCGGAGGCGCCGTAGACGCCGATCGACTCGGGCGCGTCGTCGCCGCCGCCCTCGGTCTTGAAGCCCTCGTACTTGTAGGCGCCGAGGATCGCGCCGGTCGCGGTCGCCTCCGGGTCGCCCTCGAATGCGATCGCGACCGTGCCCTGGCCGAACGCGGCCCGCACCGCGGTCCCGGCGGCGCGGCGCAGGGTCTCGTCGTCGAGGTCGCCGGCGTCGCCGAGGCCGACGGCGTAGACGAGCTTCGCGCCGAGCGCGTCGGGCGCGGGCAGGCGGGTGAGCGAGGAGGCCGCGCCGGTGTTGCCGAGGGCGGCCAGCTGCTCGGCGAGCCGCCCGCCGAACCCGGCGTCGACGCCCGCGAGGCTCTCGGGCAGCACGGGCGCGTCCTCGCCGGAGAAGACGCCCACGACGAGCACGTCGACGTCCGCGTTCGCGGCGTCGCCGGATGCGCTCAGCAGATCAGTCACGATCAATCCTTAGGTGTGTCGGGGACCAAATGCTCCGATCCTAGCCACTGGGACGCGCACGATAGGCTCTGTCCCATGTCCGAACCGTCGCTGCTCACCTCACCGCTGCACTCCCGCCACACCGCCCTCGGCGCGAAGTTCGCCGAATTCGCGGGCTGGGACATGCCCCTCCAGTACCCGAGCGGGGTGCTCGCCGAGCACCAGGCGGTGCGCACCGGCGTCGGCGCCTTCGACGTCTCCCACCTCGGCAAGATCTGGGTCACCGGCCCCGGCGCGGCCGCGTTCGTCAACCGCTGCCTCGCCAACGACCTCGACCGGATCGGCCCCGGCGGCGCCCAGTACACGCTGTGCCTCGACGAGTCGGGCGGCGTCGTCGACGACCTCATCGCCTACCGCTTCGGCGACGACCAGGTCTTCCTGATCCCCAACGCCGCCAACACCGCCGAGGTCGCCCGCCGCCTCGCCGCCGCGGCCCCCGAGGGCGTCGAGGTCCGCGACGTCCACCGGTCCTTCGCCGTCATCGCCGTCCAGGGCCCCGAGTCGCCGCGCATCCTCGAACACCTCGGCCTGCCGCACGACCACGACTACATGAGCTTCCGCGAGCAGAGCGAGGTCATCGTCTGCCGCTCCGGATACACCGGCGAGACCGGCTTCGAACTCGTCGTCCCGAACGAGGCCGCGGGGGACCTGTGGGACGCCATGCTCGCCGCCGGCGCCGCCCCGTGCGGCCTCGGCGCCCGCGACACCCTCCGCCTGGAGATGGGCTACCCGCTCCACGGCCAGGACCTCAGCCTCGACATCACCCCCGTCCAGGCCCGCCTGAACTGGGCCATCGGCTGGGACAAGCCCGAGTACTGGGGCAAGGCCGCCCTCGACGCCGAGAAGGCCGCCGGCCCCAAGCGCCGCCTGTGGGGCCTGGAGGCCACCGGCAAGGGCGTCCCGCGCGCCCACATGACCGTCCTCGACGGCGACACGGCCGTCGGCGAGACCACCTCCGGCACCCACGCGCCGACCCTGAAGAAGGGCGTCGCGCTCGCGCTCCTGGACGCCGCGTACAAGCCCGGCGCCGAGCTCGAACTCGACGTCCGCGGCAGGCGCCTGGCGGTGCGGGTCGTCAAGCCCCCCTTCACGAAAGCCACACCCAAGTAGACCGTCCGAAGGGCTGGTCTTGCCTGGCGCGAGGTTCTCAGATAGCGTTTACCAGAACCTCGCAGACGAAGGAGTCACATGTCAGGCACCCCGCATCGCTATGCCATCGTCGGGACCGGATCGCGCGCCACGATGTACGTCAACGCGATCATCGAGCGGGGTGACAGGGCCGCGCTCGTCGCGCTGGCCGACCCCAACCCGAAGCGGATCGCCCACCACGCCGCCGCGGTCGAGGCCGCCGGGCTCCCCGCCCCGGCCGTCTACGCCGCCGCCGACTTCGGGACCCTCCTGGCCGAGACCGACCCCGACACCGTCATCGTCACCTCGGTCGACGCCACCCACCACGAGTACATCCTCGCCGCGCTGGCCGCCGACAAGGACGTCATCTCCGAGAAGCCGCTGACGACCACCGCCGAGCACGCCGCCGAGATCCTCGCCGCCGAGGCCGCGTCCGCCGGAAAGGTCACCGTCACCTTCAACTACCGGTACAACCCCCTCCACGAGAAGGTCGCCGAGCTGCTCCGCGAGGGCGCGATCGGCGAGATCACCTCCGTGGGCTTCGACTGGCTCCTCGACACCCGCCACGGCGCGGACTACTTCCGCCGCTGGCACCGCGAGGAGGCCAACTCCGGCGGCCTGCTCGTCCACAAGTCCGGCCACCACTTCGACCTCGTCAACTGGTGGCTCGACGCCGCCCCCGTGCGCGCCTTCGCGAAGGGCCGCCTCGCCTTCTACGGCGAGAACGGCAAGGCGAACGGCCACGACCGCGGCTACGAGCGCGTCCACGGCTCCGAGGCCGCCGCCGACGACCCGTTCGCCCTCCACATGGAGGAGAACCCGACGCTCAAGGCCCTATACCTCGACGCCGAGGACGAGGACGGCTACATCCGCGACCAGTCGGTGTTCGCCCCCGGCGTGACCATCTACGACGACATGATGGCGCTCGTGGACTACGACTCCGGCGTCACGCTCTCCTACCGGCTCACCGCCTACTCCCCTTGGGAGGGCTACCGGGTGCACTTCAACGGCACCCAGGGCCGCCTCGAACTCCTCGTCGTCGAGAACGACCACGTCAACCCGGCCCTCAAGGGCCCCAACGGCGCGAGCATCCACGGCACCCACGCCGCCGCAGAAGAGGGCCGGTACGAGCTGACCGTGCACCCGTTCTGGACCAAGCCGACGAAGATCGACCTCGGCGAGTACAACCGCGCCGGGCACGGCGGCGGCGACACCCGCATGCTCGGCGTCCTCTTCGACGGCGACACCGACCCGCACGACCGCTCCGCGAGCGCGCAGGACGGCCTCAACGCGCTGGCCGCCGGTCTGGCGTCGAACGCCTCGATCCGCACTGGGCAATCGGTTGCCGTCGCGGACCTGTTCAAGCTGGAGAAATAGTGCCTCTTCACCCCGACCGACTCTTCCCGGCCGACGAGCGCACGCGCGCCATCGCCCGCGAGCTCCACCAGCGGACGGCCGACCTGCCGCTGGTGAGCCCGCACGGGCACGTCGACCCGCGCCTGATCGCCCAGAACCGGCCGTTCCCCGACCCGGCGCGCCTGTTCGTCGTCCCCGACCACTACCTGACCCGGATGCTGTACGCGCAGGGCGTGCGCCCCGACGAGCTCGGCGTGCCCTCCGCCGCCGGTGATCCCTCCGAAGTGGACGGACGTACGATCTGGCGGCGCTTCGCCGAGCACTACTTCCTGTTCCGCGGCACCCCGTCGAAGCTGTGGCTCGACCACACCTTCGCCGAGGTCTTCGGGATCTACAAGGAGCTGAGCGCCGACACCGCCGACGAGTTCTACGACCACCTCTCGGCGCGCCTGGCCGAGCCGGCCTACCGGCCGCGGGCCCTGTTCGACCGCTTCAACATCGAGGTCCTCGCCACTACCGAGTCCCCGGTGGACTCCCTGGAGGCGCACGCGGCCCTCGCGGCGATCCCGGCAACCGGTGGCCGAAGGTGGGGCGGCAAGGGCGGCAAGGTCGTCACCACGTTCCGGCCCGACAACCTGGTCGAACCCGGGTGGCCGGGCTGGCGCGAGCGCGTCGACGCCCTCGCCGCGATCACCGGGCAGGACACGGCCACGTTCGACGGCTTCATCGCGGCACTGCGCAAGCGCCGCCAGGACTTCATCGCCGCCGGGGCCACCTGCACCGACCACGGCAACCTCACCGCCGCGACCGAGGACGACCCGAAGGCCGCCGCGGAGATCTACGCCAGGGCCCTCGACGGCGAGGCGAGCGAGGCCGAGATCCTGCGGTTCCCGGCGCTCATGCTCGTCGAGTTCGCGCGCATGAGCGTCGACGACGGCCTGGTCATGCAGCTCCACCCCGGCTCGGACCGCAACCACAACCAGTGGCTGTACGAGGGCTGGGGCCGCGACGTCGGCGGCGACATCCCCAACGGCACCGAGTACACGCGCGCGCTCAAGCCGCTGCTCGACGCCTTCGGGAACCACCCGCGCTTCCGGATCGTGCTCTACACGCTCGACGAGACCGTGTTCAGCCGTGAGATCGCGCCGCTCGCCGGCGGCTACTCTGCCGTGTTCGCGGGCGCCCCCTGGTGGTTCCTCGACTCCCCGGAAGGCATGCGCCGCTTCAGGGAGGCGATCCACGAGACCGCCGGGTTCTACAACACGGCCGGGTTCGTCGACGACACCCGCGCGTTCTGCTCGATCCCGGCCCGCCACGACCTGGCCCGGCGCATCGACGCTTCGTTCCTCGCGCGCCTGGTCGCCGAGCACCGCATGACCGACGGCGAAGCCGCAGAAGTGGCCGTGGACCTCGCCTACAATCTCCCCCGCAAGATCTACGGATTGGAAAAGTAAGTGTCGACCAAGATCGAACGCCTCGAGGTCCACGACGTGCGGTTCCCGACCGCGACCGCCGGCGACGGCTCGGACTCGATCAACCGCGCCGACTACTCGGCCTGCTACGTCGAGCTGTACACCGACGGCGGCCCCACCGGCACCGGCTTCACCTTCACCGGCGGCCGCGGGACAGAGATCTGCGTCCAGGCCGTCAAGGCCTTCGCGCACCTCGTGGTCGGCAAGACGGTCGAGGAGATCTTCGCGGACCCCGTCGAGTTCTCCCGCTCGATCGTCCAGGAACCGCAGATCCGCTGGCTCGGCCCCGAGAAGGGCGCCACCCACATGGCCGTCGGCGCGATCGTCAACGCCGTCTGGGACCTGCGCGCCAAACTCGAAGGCAAGCCCATGTGGCAGCTGCTCGCCGAGATGGACTCCGCCGAACTCGCCGCCCAGATCGACTACCGGCACATCGAGGACGAACTCACCTACGACGAGGCCGTGGCGATCCTGGAGGAGGGCCGGATCGGCTACGAGGACCGTCTCAAAGTCCTCGAATCCGACGGCTTCCCCGCCTACACCACCTCCGTCGGCTGGCTCGGCTACTCCGACGACAAGGTCCGCGCCCTCACCGAGCAGGCCGTCGCCGACGGCTGGACCGCCGCGAAGATGAAGGTCGGCTCGCCCGACGTCGCCGACGACGTGCGCCGCGCCCGCATCATCCGCGACGTCCTCGGCCCCGACCGGCTCCTCATGATGGACGCCAACCAGATCTGGTCCGTCCCCGAGGCCATCGCGAACATGCGCGAACTCGCGGCCTTCGACCCGTACTGGATCGAGGAGCCCACCCACCCCGACGACATCCTCGGCCACGCCCGGATCGCCAAGGCCGTCAACCCGATCCGCGTCGCCACCGGCGAGGTCGCCGCCAACCGCGTCATCTTCAAGCAGCTCCTCCAGGCCGAGGCCATCCAGGTCTGCCAGATCGACGCCTGCCGCGTCGGCGGGATCCCCGAAGTCCTCGCCACCCTCCTCATGGCCGCCAAGCGCGGCGTCGACGTATGCCCGCATTCGGGCGGAGTGGGACTCTGCGAATACGTGCAGCACCTCGGCATGTTCGAATACCTTCGGATCGGGAAGACCCTGGAGGGACGCATGATCGAGTACGTCGACCACCTGCACGAGCACTACACGGACCCCGTCACCGTGGTGGACGGCCGCTACCGGCTCCCCACGCAACCCGGCTACTCGGTCACCCTCAAGGCCGAGTCCATCGCCGAGTACTCCTTCCCGAACGGTCCCGCGTGGAACGCCTAAATCAAGAGGTCCTGAAGCGGCTCCCCGGGAACATCACGGTTCCCGGGGACCGCCCCGACCGCGCCGGGATCCTCCACCTCGGCGCCGGCGCGTTCCACCGCGCCCACCAGGCCGTCTACACCGACGACACCGACTGGGGCATCACCGTCGCCGCGCCCCGCTCGCGCGACGTCATCGACGCCCTCGCCGCACAGGACGGCCTCTACACCGTCGCGACCCTCGGCCCCCACGGCGCCGACCTCCGCGTCATCGGCTCGATCGTGGACACCCTCCACATCGCCACCGAACGCGACCGGGCCCTCGACCTCATCGCCGACCCCGCCACCCACGTCGTCACCCTCACCGTCACCGAGAAGGCCTACCGCGACCCGCACGGCGTCCCCGGCCTCCTCGCCGACGGCCTCGCCCGCCGCGCCGCACAAGGCGGCCCGCCGCTCACCATCCTGTGCTGCGACAACCTCCCCGACAACGGCAAGACCACCCGCGCCGCAGTCGAACCCCTCCTCGACGACACCACCCGCGCCTGGGCCGACGAGCACGTCACCTTCCCCTCCAGCATGGTCGACCGCATCGTCCCCGCCTCCACCCGCGCCACCTACGAGCGCGCCCTCGGCGAACTCGGCGTCTCCGACCTCGCCGCCGTCGAAGCCGAACCGTTCACCCAGTGGGTCATCGAAGACAACTTCGCCGGGCCCCGCCCCGGCTGGGACGCCACCTACACCACCGACGTCGCCGGCTGGGAGCGCCTGAAACTGCGCACCCTCAACGGCGTCCACTCCACCCTCGCCTACCTCGGCGCGCTCGCCGACGCCGAGACCGTCAGCGAGACCCTCGCCCTCCCCGGCGCCGAGGAGTTCGCGCGCTGGCTCATCAGCGAGCAGATCGCGCCGAGCTTCACCCCGCCCGACGGGCAGGACACCGTCGCCTACGGCGAAGGCGTCCTGGAGCGCTTCGCGAATCCCGGCATCCGCCACCGCTGCATCCAGATCGCCATGGACGGCTCCCAGAAGCTCCCGCAGCGCCTCCTCGGCACCATGACCGACCTCGTCGCAGCCGGCGTCGACCTCGACCTCATCGCGCTGCCCCTCGCGGCCTGGACCCGCTTCTGCGCCGGCAAGTCCGACGCCGGAGCCGACCTGCCGCTCGACGACCCCCTCAAAGACGTCCTGCGCCAGAGCCTCGCCGCCGCCGGCCCCGCCCCGGCCGCGCGCATCGACGCGATCCTCGGCATCCGCCAGGTCGTCCCCGAACCCCTCGCCGACAACCACCAGCTGCGCCGGGCCGCCGCCAAATGGCTGCGCGAACTCGACCGGCACGGCGTCGCCACCACACTGGAGCACCTGTGACAACGAGCATCCCGCGCGTCGCCCTCGTGGGCGCCAACGGCTTCGGCCTCCACCACCGCGAGCACAACCTCGCCCCCCGCGCCGAACGCGGCGAACTCGCGTTCGTCGGCATGTGCGACACCGCCGAGATCCAGGAGCGCCCCGGCGCGGCCATCGGCGACACCCCCGTCTTCGACGACTACCAGGCGATGCTCGACGCCACCGACCCCGACGTCGTCATCATCGCCACCCCGCCGCCCAGCCACCTCCCCATCGCCGCCGCCGCGATGCGCCACGGCGCCGACATCTACCTGGAGAAGCCCCCCGTCACCAACCTCGACGAATACCGTGCACTGTACGAAGTCATGACCGAGACCGGCCGCAACGTCCAGGTCGGCTTCCAGGCCCTCGGCTCCCACGCCTTCAACGCCGTCCGCGACGCCATCGAAGCCGGCCGCTTCGGCGAGATCGAGTCCATCGGCGTCGCCGGCTCCTGGCAGCGCCCCGACTCCTACTACCGCCGCTCCGCCTGGGCCGGCAAGCGCGAACTCAACGGCACCCTCATCGCCGACGGCGCCCTCGCCAACCCCTGGGCCCACGCCTCCCAGCAGGCCATCGCCCTCGCCGGCGACTGGCCCCTCCAGGGCCCGGTCGAACTCGAACGCCTCCGCACCCGCGAGAGCATCGAAGTCGACGACACCGCCGCCTGGCGCGCCACCAATAAGAACGGCGTGAAGATCACCGTCGCCGTGACCCTCTGCGGCGACAAGAAGGTCGAAGGCGACATCTACATCAAGGGCACCGAAGGCGAAGCCTGGTACGGCTTCCGCGAAGACCTCCTGCGCCTCCCCGGCGAGACCGAGGCCAAGCAGTACGGCACCACCAACCTCCTCGACAACCTCCTCGCCCACCGCCGCCGCGGCGTCGGCCTCATCTCCGGCCTGCGCCGCTCCAAGCCCTTCACCGGCGTCCTCGAACAGGTCCTCACCTCGCCCGTCCCGCGCCTGGTCGACGACAAGCACCTCGAACGCGTCGGCGACGACCCCGTCACCATCCTCAAAGGCGCCGACCAGGCCGTCGTCGACGCCGCCACTCAAGGGAAGCTCTACAGCGAACTCGGCCTCCCCTGGGCCTGAACGCGAACGGGCCCCCGGCGAACGCCGGGGGCCCTCTTCTCTATTCGGGGGTCAGCTGGCCCCGGCGCTGGCGGTCACGACGGACTTCACCTGCGATGGCGTGGTGAGCGAGTACCCGTACGGGACGCCGCTCACCGAGCCGCTCGACGCGGGTGTGCCGGTGTTCACCAGGTGGTTGTTCCTGGAGAGGATCCGGCCGCCGTCCGAGGAGCCCTCGCCGATGTGGACGGCGTCGTCCGCGTTCTCGAGGTAGTTCCCCTCGAACAGGACGCCGGCGTTCTCGGTGGTGGCCACGCAGTACGAGCCGATGTTGACGTAGTAGTTGTTGTAGACGTGGACGGTCGAGCCGAACCGCACGCGCGGGGTCCGCTGGTTCGTGCCGTTGAACCAGTTGTGGTGGTAGGTGACCCGCAGGTGGCCGATGTCCTGGCCGCCGTTGGAGTCCGAGTGGCCCAGCAGCATCGTCTTGTCGGTGCCGTTGAACCGGTTCCACGACACCGTGATGAAGTCCGAGCCGCGCTTGATGTCGAGCGCGCCGTCGTAGCCGGTGCCGAAGGTGTTGTTGTCGAACCAGAGGTTCGTGGACCCGTCCTGGACGTTGATCGCGTCGTCGGACCAGGCGTTGAACCGCATGTTGTAGACGATCACGTTGCGGTCGGTGTCGAAGTTGAGGCCGCCGCCGGTGAAGGTGGCGCCCGAGTTGCCGATGATCGTGGTGTTGGACCCCACGTTCACCATGCCGGACAGGGCGATCGTGCCGCTGACGCGGACGATCTTGGCGCTGCTGGAGGCCACCGCGGAGGTGAACGCCGAGGCCGTGGTGACCGTGGTGGTGGGGCCGCCCGCGCCGCCGGTGGTGCCGCCGTTCTGCGTCGCCCAGCCGGTGAGGCCGGACTGGGCGACCGCAGGTGCCGGGTCGAGGGCGGTGACCGACAGCGCGGCCAGTGCCAGCGCCGCGACGAGCCCGAGGACCCGTCTGGCCGTGAGGGAGATGGTCGTCGACATTGACGAGCTTCCTTTCGTTGGAGAGGGAGGCACAACGTATTGATGTACGTCTATTTTTCACGGTAAGCCCGAGAGGACAGCGTTTGCAAGGCTTCGGCCCGAAATAGAAAGGGGCGGGGAAGACGATGAGCCACCGGCCCTGACGGGCGTCTGGCAAGCGCTGGTAACCGTGGGGCAATCGGTTGCACCGACGCGCTCGACGCACTGGACGAATTTCGTCGGGTCGTGCTACAAACTCCCCATGGCTCTCTTCGACCTCCCCCTGGAACAGCTCCGCGAATACCGGCCCGACGTCCCCGAACCGGCCGACTTCGACGAGTTCTGGAAGACCACCCTCAGCGAGGCCGGCGGCTTCGGCCTCGACGTGCGGGCCGAGCCCTACGACGCGGGCCTGGTCACCGTCGACGTCCTCGACGTCACCTTCGCCGGCTGGGGCGGCCACCCGATCAAGGCCTGGCTGGTCAAGCCCAAGGGCGTCGAGGGCCCGCTCCCGTGCGTCGTGGAGTACATCGGCTACTCCGGCGGCCGCTCCTACCCCTGGTCCCACACCACCTACCCCGCCGCCGGCTGGGCCCACTTCGTCATGGACACCCGCGGCCAGGGCTACGGCAACTGGCAGCCCGGCGACACCGCCGACCCGTACGGCACCACCGGCCCCACCAACCGCGGCTGGATGACCCAGGGCCTCGAAGCCCCTGAGCACTACTACTACCGCCGGGTCTTCACCGACGCCCACCGCGCGGTCGACGTCGCCAAGGGCTTCGACGGGATCGACCCCGACCGGATCGTCGTCGCCGGCGGCAGCCAGGGCGGCGGCATCGCCCAGGCCGTCGGCGGCCTGCGCGGCGACCTCGCCGGCGCGATGGTCGACGTCCCGTTCCTGACGCACTTCCAGCGCGCCGTCGCCATCACCGACGCGTTCCCCTACCAGGAGATCGTCGAGTTCCTCTCGGGCCAGCGCCTGCGCGAGGACCGCGTCTTCGCGACCCTGAACTACTTCGACGGCCTCCATTTCGCCGCCCGCGGCACCGCGCCCGCGCTCTACTCGGTCGGCCTGATGGACGACATCTGCCCGCCCTCGACCGTGTTCGCGGCCTACAACCGCTGGCAGGGCGACAAGCGGATCACCGTGTGGCCCTGGAACAAGCACGAAGGCGGCGGCGTCCACCAGAGGGGCGAGCACCTGAAGTTCCTCACCGAGCACTAGGCACGGCGAAGGGGCGGGACCGACCGGTCCCGCCCCTTCCGCATGTCCTACAGTTCGCGGATCTTCAGCCGCTCCAGCGCCTCGTCGTGCAGCAGCCCGTTCGTGGCCAGCGCCGACCCGCCGTCGGGGCCGGGGCGCCCGCGCAGGTCGGTGAACGTCCCGCCGGCCTCCTCGACGATGAGCGCGAGCGGCGCCAGGTCCCACAGGGCCACTTCGGGTTCGGCCGCGATGTCCACGGCCCCCTCGGCGAGCAGGCAGTACGAGTAGAAGTCGCCGAAGCCGCGCTCGCGCCAGGCCTCGTGGAGCATCCCGAGCATGGCGCCCTGCCGGTCGAGCTTGGCCCAGCCGGTGATCGAGGAGATGCTCACGGACGCATCGGAAAGGGAGGCGACCTTGGAGACGTGGATGCGCTTCCCGGCGCGCTGGTCGCGCCCGGCGAAGGCCCCGGCGCCCTTCATGGCCCACCAGCGGCGGTTGAGGGCGGGGGCGCTGACGACGCCGACGACGGGCTCGCCGCGGTCGAACAGGGCGATGAGGGTGGCCCAGATGGGGACGCCGCGCACGTAGTTTCGGGTGGCGTCGATCGGGTCGATGACCCATTTGCGGCCGGAGGCGCCGGGGTTGTCCCCGTACTCCTCGCCGTAGACGCCGTCGCGGGGCCGGGCGCGCGAGAGCGTGGACCGCAGGACCTCTTCGATGGTCGTGTCGGCGTCGGAGACCTCGGTCATGTCCGGTTTCGACGAGACCCGGAGGTCCGAGGACCGGAACCGGCTCGTTCCGATCTGGGCCGCCGAGTCCGCGAGCAGATGCGCGAGGCCGAGATCGTCGTTGTAGCTGGAAGAGGGCATGGGCTCATCCTACTGAGTGCGCCCCTGCGGTCAGTTCTTCGTGTCCGCTTCGTGCAGCGAGGCGAGGACGCGCCTGAACGAGGCGAGGCGTCCGGCACGCGGGTCGTCGGGTCCGATCTGCGCGTCGAGGGCGCAGTCGCCGATCTCGGGGGTGTGGGTGCACCCGCGCGGGCAGTCCTCGGCGACCTCGGCGAGTTCGGGGAACGCCTTGAGGATCGAGTCGGCGGTGACGTGGGCGAGGCCGAAGGAGCGGACGCCGGGGGTGTCGATGACCCAGCCGCCGCCGGGCAGTTCGAAGGAGACGGTGCTGGTGGAGGTGTGCGAGCCCTTGCCGATGGCGCGGACCTCGCTGACGGCGCGCCCGGCGCCGGGGACGAGGCGGTTGACGAGGGTGGACTTGCCGACGCCGGAGTGCCCGAAGAACACGTTCTCCTTGTCGCGCAGCAGTCCGACGAGCTCGTCGAGCGGTGCGTCGGGTTCGGTGGCGGTGATGGTGAGGTCGAGCTGCGAGTAGTAGGCGCGGACCTCCTCGACCATCTGGGGGGCGAGGTCGTTCTTGGTGAGGCACAGGACGGGGTGGACCCCGGCGTCGTAGGCGGCGACGAGGCAGCGGTCGACGAATCCGTACCGCAGGGGCGGGTCCACGGTGGAGGCGACGACGACGAGGGTGTCGACGTTGGCGACGACGACGCGCTCGGTGGCGTTCTCGTCGTCGGCCGAGCGGCGCAGTTCGCCGTGGCGCTCTTCGATCCTGACGATGCGCGCGAGGGTCCCGGGGGCGCCGGTGAGGTCGCCGACGAGGCCGGCGCGGTCGCCGACCACGATGGACTGCTTGCCGAGCTCGCGGGCCTTCATGGCGGTCACGGTGGTCTCGCCGAGGCGGCAGGTGTAGCGGCCGCGGTCGACGGCGGTCACGAAGCCCTCGACGGCGTTCGCGTGCTTGGGCCGGATCTTGGTGCGGGGGCGGGAGCGGCGCGAGGCGCGGACCTTGACGTCGTCCTCGTCCCACTCGTCGTCATCGTCGTCGGCGTCGACGTCCCATTCCGGCTTCGGCAACGGCTAGCCCTTCCCTCGCACGGCCTGCTCCCAGACCTCCGCGAACTCCGGCCAGGTCTTGGAGACGCAGGCGACGTCGTCGAGGACGAGCCCGGGGACGACGAGTCCGGCGACGGCGCCGGAGTGGGCCATGCGGTGGTCGGCGTAGGTCGCCCAGGTGCCGGGCGCGCGCCCGCCGGAGTTGACGCGGAAGCCGTCCTCGTACTCGTCGACGTCGGCGCCGATCTTGCGCAGTTCGGTGACCAGGGCCGAGACGCGGTCGGTCTCGTGGCCGCGGATGTGGGCGACGCCGCGGATCGCGAAGGGGCCCTTGCTGACCCCGAACACGGCCGCGAGAGAGGGGGTGAGTTCGGAGGCGTCGGCGAGGTCGAGCTCGGACGGGATGGCCTCCGCCGAGCCGTAGGCGGTGAGGCCGCCGCGGGTCCACTCGACGCGGGCGCCGAGCTGGACGAGGACGTCGCGGATCGCGTCGCCGGCCTGGGTGGTCTCGGTGGGCCAGCCCTCGACGGTGACCCGCCCGCCCGCGACGAGCGCGGCGCACAGGAACGGGGCGGCGTTCTGGAGGTCGGGTTCGATGACCCACTCGCGGCCCTGGAGCTCACCGGGGGCGACGCGCCAGCGGTTGGGCTCGGAGTCGTCGACGTCGGCCCCGGCCTGGCGGAGCATCTGGACGACCATGTCGAGGTAGGGGCGGCTGGGCACGGGCCGGTCGCCGGTGTGGCGCAGGTCGAGGCCGTTCTCGAACCGGGGTGCGGCCATGAGCAGGGCGCTGACCAGCTGCGAGGTCTTGGAGGCGTCCACTTCCAGCTCGCCGCCCTTGACGCGGCTGGTGGCCTCGACGGTGAAGGGGAGCGCGAGGCGCCCGCCGTCCTCGATGTCGACGCCGAGGCCGCGCAGGGCCTTGATGACGCCGTCGTTGGGGCGGTTGCGCGCGTGCGGGTCGCCGTCGAAGGCCACGGGCCCGTCGGCGAGGGCCGCGACCGGCGGCAGGAACCGCATCACGGTCCCGGCGAGGCCGCAGTCCACGGAGGTCCCGCCCCGGAACGAGCCCGGGGTGACGGTCCAGATGTCGTCGTCGGCGGTGTCGACCGCGACGCCGATCGCGCGGAGTCCTTCGACCATGAGGAGGGTGTCGCGGGCGATGAGCGGGCGCTTGATCGTGCTGGGGCCGGAGGCGAGCGCGGCGAGGATGAGGGCGCGGGCCGTCATCGACTTCGAGCCGGGCACGCGGACGACCGCGTCGAGGGGGGCCTCGGCGTACGGGGCCTCCCAGCGGCGCTTCTCAGGGGCGGCGGTTGCGTTCACGCCGCCAGTCTAGTGGCCCGGTGTGCGGGAGCCGGGTGGTCGCCGGGCCGGGGTGGCGTGACCGGACGTTCGAAGCTGGACGTTCGAAGCTGGACGTTCGAAAATCTGCGTCCGGAATTGAGGAGCCGCGGTGTCGGTGGCCGGGGTTACGGTGTGGGCATGTGCGGAAGGTACGCCAACAGCAAGTCAAACCCCAGCATGGCGGCGCTCTTCGACGCCGAGGACCTCATCGCCGGTGCATGGGATCCCAGATACAACATCGCGCCCACGGCGCAGGCCCCGCTGGTGCGCCGCTCGAAGTCGCGCGACGAGCGGGTCGTCGAACTCGCCCGGTGGGGCCTGGTCCCGCCGTGGGCCTCCGACCCCGCGATCGGCGCCCGCATGTTCAACGCCCGCATCGAGACCGTCGCGACCTCCCGCGCGTACAAGCGCCCGTTCGCGACGCGGCGCGCGCTCGTCCCGGCCGACGGCTGGTACGAGTGGCGCAAGCTCCCCGGCAGCGGCAAGCAGCCCTACTTCTTCACCCGGCCCGGCGGCGTGGTCTTCGCCGGCCTGTGGGACACCTGGAAGGACGGCGACCTCACCTTGCTGACCTTCACCGTTTTGACCTGCCCCGCGATGGGCGAGGCGATGGAGACCATCCACGACCGCATGCCCTATGTCCTCCCGCCCGAGCGTTACGCCGCCTGGCTGGGGGAGGAGGACGCGGCCGAGGGCGAACTGCTCGCCGGCCCCGTCCGGTCCCTGCCCGACGATCTGGAGATCAGGAAGGTCGGTCGCGGCGTCGGCCGCGCGACCAACGACGGGCCCGAACTCGTCCGCCCCGCGGACGGCGAGACCGGTCCCTCGACCATTCCAGGACTGTGAAGTCAATCACAGCACTGTATTGGTATCTGTACCACAACTCGTCGGTCTTTCGTGTACAAGCCGTCGCCGGCTGAAGGAACCGCTCCCTTGCGTCGAGGCGAAGACGCGTTGGAACGGCCGCGGCGGCAATGGAATAGGGAGGCAGCAATGCGGCGAATCCGCCCCGAAGAAGTAGCCCGCGCCCGGAAAGACCCCCGGCTGCTCGACGCCGCCGAATACCGCTCGGAGAGCCTCGGCGGCTCGTACCGGATGAGCGGCGACGACTGGCTGCGCCGCGGCAACTGCGCCGAGGTCGAACCGGACGTCATGTACCCCGAGCCCCGCGAGCCCATCGACGAGGCCCTGGCGATGTGCGCGTCCTGCCCGGTGCGCACGCCCTGCCTGGTCCGCGCCCTTGAGGCCCGCGACCGCCACGGCGTCTGGGGGGCCACCGCGCCCCGCGAGCGCCGCGCGATGATCGAGGTCTGGAAGGACATCAACCCCTTGGCCGTGGGCGCCTAGCGCTCACCGATTCGGATGGCCGCGACCGCCCGTACGGGCGACCGTCGCGGCCTTTCGCATGTCCAGGGGGATTCCGTAGCCTCCCCGGACCGGCGGCGGTGTCATGTCCGCCGGCCCGGGGCAGGTACTGGGAGTTCACGCGCCGACGTGTCATCGGCGCGATCAAGACCCTTCCGGGTCCACTGACGATAACGACCCCGCGCACCGAAAGTTACCGATTAAATCCATTAAGTAGTAATTTCGGTGGTTTTCGTGAATTTCGCACGCTTCGATCGTCTCCTGACCGTAGATGTGGCGGAGGAGACTAGCGGGGTTTCGCCGACGGCGGAATGAACCCGCACCCGGGGCTGTTGAGCGGTACGAGTCTCCGACCTCGCTGTAAGGAGCGCATCGCTTATGACCACCACCGTCCGCGGACGCGAAGACGAGCGCCTGGCCGCCCTGCTGAGCGGCCCCGAATGGTCCCCCGCCTACGGGACCGGTTCCGTCTCCGGCGTCACCGCCGCCGGTATTTCCGCCGTCCCCTCCCAGGCCCCTGCCGTAGGCTCGGCTTCTGAGGCCGACGAGAGGGAGACGGTGACCGAGGCAGGAAGCGAGACCGCCCAGGAGCGGCGCGCGCGTTTCGAGCGCGACGCGATGCCCCTGATCGACCAGCTCTACGGCGCCGCCCTGCGCATGACGCGCAACCCGGCCGACGCCGAGGACCTGGTCCAGGAGACGTTCCTGAAGGCGTACTCGAAGTTCCACCAGTTCCGCGAGGGCACCAACCTCAAGGCGTGGCTGTACCGGATCCTCACGAACACGTACATCAACTCGTACCGCAAGAAGAAGCGCCAGCCGCTGACCTCGCCGACCGACGAGATCACGGACTGGCAGCTCGCGGACGCCGAGTCCCACTCGGCCTCGGGGCTGCGCTCGGCCGAGACCGAGGCCCTCGACCACCTGCCCGACTCCGACGTCAAGGACGCCCTCCAGCGCCTGGGCGAGGACTTCCGCCTGACGGTGTACCTCGCCGACGTCGAGGGCTTCTCCTACAAGGAGATCGCCGACATCATGGGCACGCCCATCGGCACCGTCATGTCCCGCCTGCACCGGGGCCGGCGCCAGCTCCGCCAGCTGCTGAGCTCGTACGCCGCCGACCGCGGCCTTTCGCCCGCACAGGAGGGCCAGTCGTGACCAGCGAAGCGGACAAGCCCAGGCTCGACTGTCGCGAAGTGCTCGAAGAGGTCTACCTCTACCTCGACGAGGAGTGCTCCGACGTGCGCCGCGGCGTCATCAAGGACCACCTCGAAGAGTGCTCGCCCTGCCTCTCGGAGTACGGCATCGAGCAGGAGGTGCGCACGATCGTGCACCGCTGCTGCTCCAAGGAGACGGCGCCCGACGACGTCAAGGAGCGCCTGCGCCAGAAGCTCCACGCGATCGAGCAGGTCAGCGAGCTGTTCAGCGAGGTAGCCGAGCGCGACCGCTGAGCGCGCCCGAGCCTCCCCGTCCCTTACGAGGCGGCGTTCGCCTCGATCATGCCGATCGAGATCTGGAGCGACGCCTCGCGGATCTCCTCTTCCTCGGAGTCGTCGACCCGCGGGAAGGTGATCCAGTTGCTGTAGAGGGTCGTGATCGCGTCCCACGCCCGCAGGCGGTTGATGAGCGCGGCGTCCGCCTCGACCAGCAGCGCGTGCAGGCGCTGCTGCCGCAGCCGGAAGACCGACATGCGGTCCAGGCGCGTGAGCGCGGCCTGGTTGTTCTGCATGAACCGCAGCACCGGCACGTGCGAGCGGATGACCTCCGCGTAGCGGCGCAGCAGTTCGGTCCGGGTCCCCAGTTCCCGCGGCTGGGTGTCGCCCCAGTCGCAGATGCGGTCGAGATCGACCGCGTAGGACTCGAAGAAGCTCGCCGCGATGTCTTCCTTCGTCTTGAAGTGGTAGTACAGCGCGGCCTTGGTGACGCCGAGGTGCTCGGCGATCTCCCTGAGAGAGGTGTGCTCGTAGCCGTGCTCGCTGAAGAGCGCGATCGCGGTCTGCTGGATCCGCTCGCGGGTGCTCGGCTGGTTCTGCTCGCGCGCTTCGCGCGGCGCTTCCGTCATGTGGGCAAGTCTCGTTCTTGTCCTAGGGCCAGTGCCATCGCGGGGCAGTCGCGGCCACGGCCGCCTGCCCCGCCAAGCGCTAGCTGTTCGGCCGCTTCCCGTGGTTCGCGGCCTTCTTCTTACGCGACTTGCGCTTGCGCGATGCCTTCGCCATGGCTTCCTCCTCGGTGGTCGGGAATTCAGTGGTCCAACCTTACCGGTACCTGCGCGACCGTCCGGAGGGCGTTGACGACAGCGTGAAATCGACGGAGGGTTGGGAGTGTGCGAAGGGGCGCCGCCCGGTCCGCGGGAAGCCCCGGGCGGCGGTGGACGGCCCTGGCGCGCGTGGACTAGGCTTCATTATGAAGGTTTATTTAATATTTCTTTGCGGTATCCGTCTGACAAGGAGCGTCCCGTGAACCAGCCCCAGGCCGGCGTCCCCGACACCACCGGCGCCGACGTGCGCCCCGGCATCGGCATGGCCGCCGACATCGCCGAGCAGCCCGACGTCTACGCCGGCGTGCTCGACCACGGCGCCCCCGAGATCGCCCGGATCGCCGCGCTCATCGCGCAGCGGAAACCGCGCTCCATCGTCTTCACCGCCCGCGGCACCTCCGACCACGCCGCCCTCTACGCCGCCTACCTCACCGAGATCCGCCTCGGCCTCCCCGCGAGCCTCGCCAGCCCCTCCGTCGTCACCGTCTACGACGCCCGCCCCGACTGGTCCGACAGCCTCGTCATCGCCGTCTCCCAATCCGGCGGCTCCCCCGACCTCGCCCAAGTCGTCGCCGCCGCCCGCGCCGGCGGCGCCCTCACCCTCGCCGTCACCAACAACCCCGCCTCGCGCCTCGCCAATGAAGCCGAACTCCACCTCGACGTCCGCGCCGGCCACGAACGCGCCGTCGCCGCCACCAAGACCTACACCGCCGAACTCCTCACCCTCCTGCTCCTCATCGAAGGCATCCGCACCGGCACCGGCCGCCTCGAAGCCGCCGAAGCCGCCGCCCTCGACAAGCTCCCCGAACTCGCCCAGAGCGTCCTCGACGACCCCGGCGCCGCCGAACTCGCCGGCCGCTACCGCTTCGCCTCCCGCTTCGTCACCACCGGCCGCGGCTACGCCTACCCCACCGCCCGCGAGACCGCCCTCAAACTCATGGAGACCTCCTACCTCCCCTCGCTCGCCTTCTCCGGCGCCGACCTCCTCCACGGCCCCCTCGCCATGGCCGACCCCGGCGTCCCCGTCCTCGCCGTCGTCGGCTCCGGCCCCGGCGGCCACGCCATGTGGAACGTGCTCACCCGCCTCGAAAAGCAGCGCGCCGACGTCGTCATCGTCGGAGCCGCCGACGTCCCCGGCCAGACCGCCCGCCTCGCCACCCCCGCCGTCGACGAGCGCATCGCAGCCCTTCTGGACATCCTTCCGCTGCAACGGGTCGCACTCCACCTCGCAACTGAACGGGGCGAGAACCCCGACGCCCCAAGAGGTCTCAAGAAGGTCACAGAGACGGTGTGATCCCAGCTCGGCGGCGCCGCAGAAGCTGGTGTTCACCTTCGGTTCACCGAACCGTTCACCCGTCTCCGTACACTCAGCGTCATGCAGGCCCCACCTGCCGCGAAGACCGGCATCACCGAGATCGTCTGGCATGACAGGCGGTACCGGGCCCGTGCGGTCGCAGGCGGCGCCGCATTCGAGCTCTATTCGGACACTTCGGAACCCGGCTTCCAACCCAGCGGGTCCACCCACCACCGGTTCGTTCACGCCAACGAGGTGACCAGCGCCGGCGGCGAGCTCCTCCTCGCCGGCGTCGCCCCGCTGTCGATCCCGGTCATGCCCGGGGTCACCGCGTCCACAGTGCACCAGTACAGCCAGAACCCGCGCATCGGCCCCGCCGAGCGCGCCCTCGTCTCCGCCACCCGGGCCACCGCGTTCATCACCACCGGCACCCGCATGGTCAAACCCCTCAGCCGCCACCAGGTCTCACGGCAACTCACCTCCGCGCCCCTCGTCAGCGGCCTGTGCTTCCGCGAATTCGACGTCGCCCACCTGCGGTTCCCCAGCGACCGCATCGTCCTCTCCGGCGACCCCGACGACGTGCGCGACCTCGCCTTCGCCCTGCGCTGGCGCGCCATCGGACCCGACGACTACACGAGCTCCGAACTCGTCAACTTCCCCGGCCTCGTCGGCATCCCCGGCCGCGAGCGGCGCGGGTCGATGGTCCTCGGCACCGGGTTTCTCCCCAGCGGCACGCACCTCATCCCGGAGTTCACGACCGCCGGGCTCGCCGACCTGCCGCTGACCGCGCGCGCCGAGATCATCGCGTACACGCCCGACGGCGCCGAGATCGCGCTGTTCCAGTACCAGCCGCAGACGAACGTGTGGAACCGCGTCGCCGGCGCCCGCCACCGCGACCTCGTCAGCCGCATCCCCGGCCTGGAGACCGGCCGCACCCTCTTCCGCGTCAACCCCGCGGTGCACGCCGGCCTCACCGGCGAGCACGAGGGCGAGCGCGTCTCGATCACCGCCGACCCCGGCCACGGCTTCCACGCCTACGAGCGCGGCGCCGCCAGCCGCAGCCCCATCGTCGGCCCGCGCCGCTTCCACACCCGCGCGCGCTGGCGCGACACCGACGTCGTCGCCCTGGGCCGCAACGAGGACTGGGTCCGCCTGCGTCTGAGCCAACCCGACATCGAGGCCATCATGGCCGCCGACGCCACCTGCGTCGAACGCGGCGTCTACGAATGCTGGGCCCCCCTCGCCGAACTCGAGAACCCCCGCACGGTCAACCTCGAATACCCGGTCCCCCCGACCCCGGTCCTGTAGCCGCGAACCTCCTTGGGGGCCTCCCCCCCGCCCCCACCCCCC
>NZ_QFRW01000295.1 GCF_003265355.1 Glycomyces dulcitolivorans
GAACCGCCTCGACCAACGCCTCCACAATCACCAGCGAATCACGAAAGTACCGGCCCGCAGTCTCAGCGTCCCCCGCCTCCTGAGCGAGATCACCCAGCCGGTTGTAGGAGACCGACAGATCCCGCCGAAGACTAGTCGCCTGTGAGTGTTGTGCCATAAGTTCAGTCGTGATCGAACTGAGGTGCCCGGTGATCTGCGGCCGGAGGAGTCGGTGGAGCTGTTGCGCGAGCGCGTAATGGCCCGGCTGCTCGACCCTGCCCTCGGTCTGTCGCTCCGCGCGCGGCACTAGATCCGTGTGCGTTTCCAGCAGCGCCACTGCCGTCAGGACGGCGACTTGTGGATCATATGCAGTCAGGCGGGCAAGGAGGTCAAGCACGTTCGCTACCTGGTCATCGTCGGGCAACGACAGCAACCGCGGCAACAGTCCGGGGTCGCGAAGCTCGAGCCCCTCGCTGGGGTCACCAGCTGCCTCGGTCTCGCAGATGACCTCGGCGCACAACGCCTCGCCGAGCCGGTCAGGTCGCAGCGGATTAAGTACCTGACCTCCGGAGTAGGAGCGTTCCGCCCACGCCTGCACAGTCGCCAGTGCCTCACTGTCTTCGGGGGTGTCGAGAGCGGGGTTGGCGGCTAGGATTGCTGCCCTGGCTTCCTCACGGCTCGCGGCGCCGGCCATCGTCGCCGCAACGATCGCGCGGTCCAGGTGCTCCTGCTCGATGGTCCCGCCGCTGGTCTTGCGCCAATAGGCGCGTTCGTGATCCAGCACCCGCGACACAGGGGGTTCAGTCGCGTCCGGTGCGCGTCCGAGCTGGCGGGTGCGGGCTTGGTCGAATGCCTCGAACAACACCTCCAGCGGCAGCCGGTACCGCGGTGGGGCAAGGTCCAGCAGCGGCACGCTCACCAGCTCTCCTGAATCGTCAGTGGCGGTGAAGGCGCAATAAGCTTCGCTGAACAGCTCCTTGCGCTGCTGCTCAGTCAGATCGGCGATAGCAGCGGTGGGGTCCTGCCGGGCCAGCAGCGCATGCTCCCAGCGGGTGGTGCCCTGCTTCGTTAGCTGCGCCAACGGGTCGGTTCGAGAACCGGCACGCGTGCGGGAGAGTGCCAGCAGCCGCACCGGTGCCGCCCCCGTCGCGGTGCGCGCTACCAAATCGACGAGTTCACGCAAGTTGGGGACTGCTTCGGCATAGTCGACCACGACCAGCCGCGGCAGTTGCACCGCCGCAATACGCGCAATCGCGTCATGGCTGAGCTCGGCGGCACCGTGGTCGGCAACCCGCCCGGCCAGCCAGCCGCGTCCGGCCATGAGACGCGCCAGCTTCACAGCAAACCGGGTCTTGCCGGCCCCACCATCAGCGGGCAGCAACGCCGCCGCGAACGGTGCACCCCGCTCACACCAATCCCGCGCACCAACCAGGTCATCGTCGCGGAACAAGTACGGCACCACGTCGGCCTCGGGCCGCAGCACCGCCGACGGACTCGACTCCGCCCCTTCGAAAGGCTCCCACGGTTCCAGTGAGGCATCGAGTAGATGGTCCGCGGCTTTGAACACCCGCCGCCACTCGACCACGTCCTGCGATGCTGCTTGCCGATGGGCATCGACCACCGCGGTCAGGGCCTCATGGAAGTCGGGAGGCCAGTGCTCAAGCTGCGTCAGCGCTGCGACCGGGATCGCCAGCGCGCCGGCATCGGAGCCGATGTCGCGGGAGTCGGTGATAAGGGCGACGATCGCCAGTCGTCTGGGGCAGACCAGCATCGACCCCGATAGCCCGGGAGTGGCTTGGCCGGTCTTGAACCACCAGTAGTCGTCCTCGTCGGGTCCTTCCCACGTGAACGTCGGTTCCCGCCGTACCGCCTTCTGCCCAGTAGCCCGTGGGGTGAACCCGCACGCCCGAAGCTCCTCACCCGAATGCGGGGGCTTGCCCTCGAGGTCGAGACGGGGCACCGGGTTCGCGGTGAACGCCTCGCCGGCCGCATCAATGACCCTCAGCAGTGCCAGGTCGGGCCAGGGCCACTCCTTGGTGCCGCCCGAGGCATAGGCACTGCGGACCGCGACCACCCCGGACAACGGCACCGTGCTCACCGACCGGTGCGCCACGATTTCGACCCGGCCGCCGTCCCGGATCCTGGCAACCACGTGCGCGCAGGTGAGCACCCAGCCCGGCGCGATGAAACAGCCGCTGGCAGTCCCACTGCCCGTGCGGATCCGCACCGCGAACTGTGCGAGCCGGTCGGCATCGACCACCACCGAAGACACGACAAACGTCCCTCAGCTGACAGGCTCGGCAGGATCAGCCGCCGCGCCGCGTTTCCACGTCAACGTCACCTGAAGGCTGGCCTCACCCTTCGCATCAAACAGCAGACCCGTGAGCTTCCCGGACTTCAACGAAGCGGCCACCCCGAACGTCACCGTCGCCTCATCAGGACGCACCTGCTCCCATGCCTGGACCAGCTCCCCGGTGACCGCCTCGACCGTGCGGCGGATCCCCTCAAACGTCTGCGGCTCGATCTCCTCATCACTGATCGGCGCCAGGCCCCCGTCGTCAGGGTCGACCGCTTCGACATAGAACTCGGCATCGCCGATCTTGACCGGCACGAGCTGTCCCATACGAGACTCCTCAACATCAACGGCAGGCACGATTCGCTGACGCTAGCAACCTGATTCCCAAGATCACAACACCAAGATGGACACAATCCCACGACCAAATCGAGGACGCACTGATAGGCCAAGCAGCCACGACACCACAGCGAGCCCGACCAAGACCAATGCAAAGCCCACATCAGCCCGCGAGACATGAGACCCTGTCACGTGAGATGCGTTGGGATACAAGCAAACATGACTCATATTCACTCTTATCAATATAATGTCGGGACGACAGGATTCGAACCTGCGACCCCTCACTCCCAAAACCAGCCTGTCGTTATTGCGGAAACCCTTAACAAGCTGGGAAAACAGCGCGACCTTTGCCTTCCGACCTGCAGAAACACGCGGTATTTCGATACCTGCGCGTACCTGCGGGTCCTCGTTTGGACGTCCTCGTCCGAGCAACCGGAGAGCAACGAGGAGGCCCACCCCATGGGCTACTGCGCAAAGAGAAGCACGAAGCACGGCCGCCGCCGATACACCGCCGTGTACTGGGATGTCGACGGAAACCGCCGCTCAGCGGGCACCTTCGACACCAAGAAGGAAGCCACTGAGGAATGGCGCCGAGCCGAAGCGAAAGTCAAGGAAGGCCGAGGCCACCACCTTGTTCGCGGCCGGATCAGCTTCCGTGACTACGTCGAGCAGCACTGGCTGCCCAACCTCACCGTCCAGTTCAAGACCCGCGAGATCTACACCTACCAGGTCTACGCGCACTTCATGGACTACTTCGGCGAGTGGCGGATGCTCGACATCCGCGCCGCCGACGTCAAAACGTGGCTGACCGAGCGCCGAGCGGCCGGCGTCTCAGCGGCGAACTGCAAGCGGCTCAAGACCGTCCTGGGCACCATCTTCTACAGTGCCCTCCAGGACGAGGTCGTCCCCGCCAACCCCTGCCAGTTCATCAAGACCGAGAAGGTGCCGAAGAAGGCCCTCAAGATCATCACGCCCGAGCAGTTCGACGTCTTCTACTGCGCCATCAACGGCGACATGTGGAAGCTCCTGGTCGAAGTCGCCATCGAATCCGGCCTCCGGTGGGGCGAGCTGACCGAGCTGCGCGCCAAGGACTTCGACCTCGGCCAGTCCCTGATCACCGTCTCCCGCGCCGTCGTCCAGCTGAACCCGAAGTTCCACCCCGAAGGCGGCCGCTTCCTCGTCAAACCGCCGAAGGACCACGAGCAGCGCCTGGTCAAGATCCGCACCGCCGTCGCCAAGAAGATCGACGCCCACATCCAACTGCACGGCCTCGGCCCCGACGACCTCCTGTTCTGGTACTTTCCACCCGAACCCCTGCAACCGGAACCGATCGAGCTCCCGCCGGGCCTGGGCCGCACCGAGCCGAACGCGAAGGGCCGCACCTACCGCCACGGCACCACCAGCGCCTACTCCGCGGGCAAATGCCGCTGCGAGCACTGCCGCAAGGCCGCGGCCATGTACCGGCGCAAAAGGCGCGCCGGCGGCAAGGACCAACCCCGGCCCCGGCGCCGCTGGGACACCGACGGCCACATCCCCGGCCGGTGGTTCCGCGACAACGTCATCAAGCCCGCGCTCATCGCCGCGGGCCTGCCGGTCGACATCCGGATGCACCTGCTCCGACACGCCCACGCCTCCTGGCTCGTCAACGGCGGCACCAGCCTGGTCGACGTCCGCGACCGCCTCGGCCACGCCAGCATCCAGACCACCGAACGCTACCTCCACACCATCGACGACTACGGCGAGGCCGCCCTCGCCGCCCTCGACAAGGTCCGCGGCCTCGACCACCCCGACGCCCCCACACTCGTCCGCTACCTCGAAGGAGCCCCCGTGCAGGACAAGGAGCTCAAAGAAGTCTCCAGCAAGGTCCTGTTCGAATACCTCGCCGCATTCCAAGCAGAGATCAACCGTCGCCTCGTCCAGAACGAAACGGGAGCAGGCGCCTGATGAAACGATTCCTCAAGCGACGGAAGACTCCATCCGAAACGGCACCCTCAACGACACCGCCACCAGCGCAGGAGCAACCGCTGATCGACGCCGTCCCGATCGGCCCCGGCCTCCTCTACCCCGACATGCTCCCGGAGAACGTCTGGGGCTCGAACCTCCGCGGCATCCTCACCAGAACCCAATGGGACCAGCTGCGCATCCCCGTATGCGAGCAGGCCCGAAACCGCTGCCAAGTCTGCGGCCAACCCGGCTACGACCCCGACTCCGGCATACCCAGACGCCCTGACTGCCACGAACTCTGGCACTTCGAAGTCACCACGACCTCAGCCGTACAGCGACTCGCCCGGCTCATCGCCCTATGCCCAGACTGCCACCGCGTCCAGCACACCGGCCGAGCTTTCGTTCGAGGTGAACTGTCGATGGTCGTGAAGCACCTGAGAGCGGTGAACTCCTGGGGCGACACTGAGATCCGCCTTGCGCTCGACAACGCTGACGAACGCTTTCACTGGCGGCGACGATACAGCTGGGATCTGGATTTGAGTCTGCTGGCAGGGAAGACCCGCCTCACTAGCTGCTCCAGCATGCTCATTCCCGCATCAGAGCGTGCAATTCTCAGGAGTTCTTACTTCAACAGATAGTAGGCCTCAGCGGTCGAGTGGTTGTGGCGGATCGTCGGGACACCTCCACGTCCATGGAGATCAGGTGGCTTTGCGCTCACCGCATTTCGCGCACCACGGGACACCTCCACGTGCGTGGAGATCAGAGGCGCAGGGAGGCGGCCTTCTCCCAGTCACGCGGGACACCTCCACGTGCGTGGAGATCAGCTGTTCGCGACGCCGAACTGCTCCATGACCTCCGGGACACCTCCACGTGCGTGGAGATCAGGGCGAACTTCCCGGCCTCTCCAAGTCGGAAAACGGGACACCTCCACGTGCGTGGAGATCAGGCGAAGTGGTTGACACCCAGCTCGGCGGGGACCGGGACACCTCCACGTGCGTGGAGATCAGATACCCGATCCGCGACAGCGTGGTCGCAGCCACGGGACACCTCCACGTGCGTGGAGATCAGGCATGGTTCACCGGCTCTCTCATGTCAGCACCGGGACACCTCCACGTGCGTGGAGATCAGCTGTACACCGCGACATGCCCGACCGAAACCGTCGGGACACCTCCACGTGCGTGGAGATCAGACTTCTTGAACTGGGAGTTTACTCGGGGTCTTGTTCGTTTTCGGCGTGGAATTGGATGAGTTGGAGGCCGTCGAGGTCGATGACGGAGCGGCGGCGTTGGCCCGCGGTGCGGATTGCGAAGCGCTGTTCGCGGTCGGCGTGGGGGTAGATGCAGGTGGCGGCACCGTCGCCGACGGAGTTGCTGACGGCGTGCCAGAGTTCGTCGCGGACGCGGGCGGAGAGGGTGCCGACGTAGAGGCCGGGGTTGGGTTCGATCATCCAGCGGGTGAGGGCGCCGCGGACATGGTCGGGGACGGCGGTGGTGGCGATGATGACGAGGTTGGCCATGGTTCACCAGTCGGGTTCGGTGTCGGCGTGGTTGATGCCGGCGGCGACGTCGCCGAGGTCGGGGTCCCAGAGGTGGACGAGTTCGGGGTTGGCGATCTCGGTTCGGGGGTTGTGTTCGGGGTCGAGGAGCCATTGGAGGTCGGTGATGATCTGTGGGAGGAGGCGCAGGGCGCGGAAGTCTTCGCGGAGTTTGCGTCGCGCTTGGCCTTCGGGGTTGGGGGTGCGGTGGAGGGAGAACGCGAGGGGGATGGTGTGGCGGGCTTTGTAGAGGTCGGCGATGTCGTAGACGAGGGCGTGTTGCTTGCCGCTGTGGATGAATCCGAGGGCGGGAGAGCAGCCGAGGCCGAGGATCGCGGCGTGGCAGACGCCGTAGAGGGCGGTGTTGGCGGCGGACAGGGCCTGGTTGACCGGGCTTTGGGTGTCCCAGTCGTGGGGGTCATAGTTGCGTTTGAATCCGCGGATGCCGTGTCGGTCAGCGAGGGAGCGGTAGAGGGCTTTCATGCGGGCGCCTTCGAGGCTGCGCAGTTGCGCGAGGCTGGTGGCCGGTTCGACGGTGTCGGAGAAGCGGAGGCTGAACATGCGCTGGGCGACGGCGAGGCGGGTGGTGTCGTCGGCCCAGGCGCGGGCCTGCTTCTCGAGCCAGGCGGTGGTCAGGGCGCTGGATTGGCCGGCGGCGTACATGCGGACGCCGCCGGCGCCGGTCCACAGCACGGTGGTGTTGTGCCTGGCGAGGGTGGCCATGGCCGGTTGGGTGATCGAAGTGCCCGGTCCCATGAGGACGCAGGCGAGTGCGGCGACGGGCAGATAGACGCGGTCGGTGCGCCCGGCCCGTTCGACCGTTGCGCACACGCCGGTGTCGTCTTGGAGGATGCGGACGGTCTCAAGGTAGAGGAAGGAGAGGCTGTCGGCGACGCGCGGGAGCATGGCCAGGGCCGGGGCGCCGAGCATTCTCCTCGGATCGCTCACCCCGTCCCCTGGCGGTCGGCATCGGTGAGGAGGGCGAGGGAGAGCAGGCCGCACCCGTAGCTCTGGGAGCGGCCGATACCGCTGGTGACGGCATCGCGGAGGATGCCGGGGTCGGTGATGGTGGCGGTGCCCTCGAACCGGGCGCGGGCGTGGCGGGCGCGGGCGACGACCGTGTCGTCGAGGGGCCGCCAGTCGACGGTGTGGACCCCGAGTCCGGCGGCGGCGGCGCGCTCGGTCCACCAGTCGATGGCGGCGGGGCCGCGGTGGGTGTGGAGCCGGCCGACCAGAGCCGGTTCGGGCGCGGAGTTGCCCCACCGTTTGGTGGGGTTGGCAGTGATCCGGTAGCGCACGGTTCCTCCGGTGTGGAGGGCGTCCAGGAGCGGGGCGAGTTTGCGGGTGGCCGCATGCAAGACGCCGTCGGCGGGCAGGGCGTCCAGGAGCGGTTCGGCTGCGGTTTGGACCAGGATCTCCGGTTCGCGCTGGCCGTCGTCGATGCGGTAGAGGAGTCCGGCGGTGCGGCGGGGTGTGTCGCCGAGGCTGGATGGGGCCAGTTGCATGAGCCAGGTGTGCTGGCGGCCGCCGTCGGCCAGCAGAGCGCGGATGCCCCGGTGGCGGGGGTCGAGGACGAGTCGGGTCAGCCAGGGGCTCATGCGCGGCTCCGTTCCATGAAGTCCGCCAAGGCGTCGAGGTAGGCCTCATGGCCAGCACTGAGGGCCGTACCCGGCAGAGCCTCGGTGGTGCGCAGGATCGGCCGCGCCCGGTAGTGACGATCACCTGATGGGAAAGCGTCGCAGTCGTCGAGGACTTCGCTCCACGCCCGCGGGTCGCCCGGGGAGGCGGTGCGGACGAACTCGACGCGGACCTCCTCGCGGCCGGCACCCCGGCGCGGGGGTAGGGGTGCGGTCCGGAGCGCGGTCTCGGCGTCGGCGGATCGACCCAGAAGCATGGGTTGCTCGGGCGGGCAGGAGCGCCGTCCAAGGAACGGCTGCCAGCAAGGGGCCTCGAGGGCGGCTTCGGCACGGTCGAGCGCGGCTGCGGGTCCGGTGACAGCGACGGTGAAGACCGCGTCGGCCAGGTAATGGCGGCGGGTGACGACCGCGGAGTCCTTGCGTTTGCCCTCGGCGGTGGGAATGCCCCGGCCCTTGGGGTAGCCGCCTCCGGCGGTGTGGAAGTCGAGCATGCGCAGCCCGGGCCGGTCGATGCGGACGGTGAAGTCCAGATCGGTCAGGACGCCCAGGGAATGGCCGCGACCGATTCCGGCTGCGGCGGCGATGAGGCCGAGGAGCCCCGAGCGCGTGGGGAAGTCGGCGGTGTCCTTCTCTGCGAACGTCCCCCGTTCGCCCCACGCCTGAAGGGGCCCGGCCAGGCGGAGGATGAGCGCCTCCACTCAGGACCCCGAGGTGAAAGCGCGGGCGACGGCGGCCTGGATGAGGTCGTCGAAGGCCTCAGCTTGGTCGCCGAGGTCGACGCGGGGTGCATCGAGAGTCTGGGCGTGGCCAGCCCACAGGCGCCGGTCGGCGCCCAGCAGGCGGCTCAGGCGCCCGGCGTAGGCGTCGAGCCGTTCGGCGGCCTCGGTGAGGTGGCCGTCGTCGAGGGCGCGGATCGGGCGTTCGAACGCGGCCGCGAGGGACACGGGACGGTCGGAGCGGACGGCGAGGTGGACGAGGTCGGGGACGGTCATGGGCGCGGTGGGCCGGTCCTTGCCGGTGGGCACGGTGCGGATGAACGCGCTCGCGAACGCGGTCACGAGCTCGGCGGCGGCGCGGGTGTCGCCGCCGAGGTTGCGGACCAGGCCGTCCAGGTCGATGTTCGCGTACCGGTAGAAGGTGCCGGCGGTGAACAGGGCGGTGGCGATGTGCCCGGAGCCGGGGATCCCGGCGCGCTGCTCGATGTCGTCGACGGCGGAGAAGAAGTCAAACTCGGGTGTGGTCTCGTGGACGGTGAAGGCGTGGGCCATCTGGACGGCGCCGTCGACGTTGGCGCCGGGCAGTTCGGCGAGCATGCGGCCGAACAGGTTGATGGTGCCGTTGCGCGCGGACAGGACCGCGGCGACTTCGCCTGCGGGCAGGATGCCCTTGGGGCTCTTCTTGGCCTCTTCGGCCACGATCTGCTCGCGGTGGCCCGCGGCGAGGGCTGTCAGCTCGTCGAGTCCGGCCTCGGGCAGGAACAGCATGACAGAGGTCGTGAGGATCTCCTCGTTCTTCTCGTCCTTGCTCTTCTCGAGGCTGATGCCTTTGCTGCCAGTGGAACGGGCGATCTGGCGCCCGGCGGCCTCGGCCTCCTCGAGGGGCCAGTCGTGGTGTTGGTGGAGGCGCTCGGCGACTCCGTGCACGACCCGGCGGGTGCGCACGGCCGGGTCGCCGAGTTTCGTCTCGACGTCGAGGCGGATGCGCCGCTTCCAGGACTGGCTGGAGATGCGGGTGCGCTCGGCCCCGCCGTACACGACCGTTTTCGGGTTGCCTTCCTCGTCGCGGTTGGGGTTGGAGAAGGGGAGCGTCTGGAGGGCGTGGAGGTCGAGGAACCGGGGCTCGGTCATGGCGTCTCGCTTTCAGCGTGGTTCGGGTCGGTCGGCTTCGCGGCGTTGTCGAGGCGGTGGAGGGTGCGGTGGTAGTCCTGGATCCACCAGCGGGCGGTCTCGCGGTGGCGGCGACGCCAGTCGGCGAGGTCGCCGATGAGCCGGACCCAGTCCAGGGGTGTGGCCTTGTCGCGCAGCTGCTTCACGGTGCCGGGGAGGAGCCGGTGGATGCCGTCGGTGTTCTGCCGGGAGAGCAGGATGAGGCGGTGCAGCGCGCCCTCGCGGGTGTAGGCGTGGTGGGTCGCGGTGCCGACGGCCATCGCCGCACCGAGACTGCCCGCATCCGCTCCCGCTTGGGGGGCGGCGAGGTCGAGGGCGCGGGCGGCGGGAGCTTGGGCGCAGACCATGGCCGCGACGGTGACGAAGGCGCGCTGCTCGTCCTCGACCGTCTGGGCCGCATGGGCGCCGGTACCTGACGGTTCGGGTAGGTAGGCGATGAGGTGGCCCCAGGCGCGGTCCCAGGCCGGGCTGTCGGGGCGCTGCCCGAGGCAGCGGCGCAGTTCGGCTCGGGCTCCGGGACGCTTCAGCAGTGCCGGGAGCGGCTCACCAGTGCGTGTTCTGGAGTCGTGGGTCAGGGCCCGCACCGCCTGTCGGGCTCGTTGCGGGCGCGGCAGCGGCGGTGTCTGGGCCTGGATTGTCATCGGGGAGGGGCTCCTTTCGCCAGCCGCGGAACAGCCGGGATCGGTGGGTTTCGAGCAGGTTGATCGTTCTGGGGTCGACCGCGTACGTGCGGGTCGCGGTATCGAAGGCGCCCAAGGCAATCCGAGTGAATGCGTTCGGCAGGACCGGGAGCGGCGCGGTGGTGAAGGCCATGTCCCAGAACGCGCGACCGGCCGCGGCCCAGTACCCGGCCATGGCCGGTCCGGTCCATGAGGGAGCCTTCTTCGGCTTCCCGGCCAGGTCGTGCCAGGCCGCGTTCAGAGTCCGCTCCAAGTGACGCCCGACCTCGTCGGCACCATGGTGGGCCTGCTCGATGCGAACTTCCAGGACCGGGTCCTCCAAGGCGGTCAGGACCGGTGGGGTCTTGGTCGTGAAGAACGCCTTGTCGCGGGTCTGCCCGTCCTGGTCGTAGCCGAACGCCCGGATCTTGAGCCGCCCCATCACTTCCGCTCTCAGGGCGGGGCGGGCTTTGAGGTCGACGATGACTTGCGGATGGGTGACAGGTGCTTCGGCCGGGACGTGCAGGACCAGGGCGTCGAGGTCTCGCCAGATGGCCCGGTCGGCCGAGGCGTAGCGCGGGTAGCGGTCGGCGGTCTTCGCGTTCACCTGGTAGGGCACGTAAGGGTCGTCCACGGCCGGGTGGGCCGAGCGCCACGCCCACGTCGCGCACGCATCCACCACGCGCTCTCCGGCCTCGTCGGGGATCAGCAGCATCCCATGGCGGAACCGGTTCGCCAGCCGCCAGCCGATGCCGGCGCCCTCCGGCGGCGAGCCGAGCGGATCATGCAGGGGCGCTTCCCACAGCGCACTGCCGGGGCGTGCCGGGTCGGGCGGGCAGTAGGTCTGGTTGAGCAGGAGCGTCTCGAACAGGTTCGGCCCCCAGGGATGGACCGAGAGCGTCCGGCGCAGGGGCCCGGCCCCGGTGTCGGCCTTGTCGACCGTCCCGACCTTGCGGGAGGTGCACCGCCCGGAGGGGCCGTAGTACATCCAGGCGAGCAGGTGCCACACCGCCTCGGCGGCCGGGACCGGCACCGGGGCGCTGTCGAGGTCGTGGGACAAGAACACCTGGTTCGCGCCCGCAACCCGGGTCCAGGCGAACTTCCCGATGCCTGAGAACGACTTACACTCCTCGCGCAGGCGCGGGTCCTGTAGGAACGGCCGCTCCCCGAACAGCGTGAAGCCGCCCGCGCCCAGTACCTGGCCGACCGCTTCGGGGTCGAATCGGCCGGCGTCGAGGAGCTCGAGGCGTCGCCGCTGCCAGGCGCGCTTTCCGTCGATGGCGTCCAGCCCGGTGATCCGGGCGGTCAGCACCGCCAGCACCCGCATCAGCCCGGCCGAGGCCGGCGCCAGCGGTGCATGAAAGTCCGAGATTTCACTCGCCCGAGTGAACAAGGTTCGCAACCCGACCTGCCGCGGCAGATCCGGATCCGCACCGACCCAGGACACCTCAATCCACTCCCGGGTCACCAAATCGAAATCGTCGCTGCCCATGAACCTCCTCGTCCTGGCGTTGCGCGAGACTGTCCCGTCGACAAGGGACCCGATCGCATCCCGACATCATGACACCGAAGGCCGACATCCAGGTCCCCCAATCCGAGGCGCGATCGCGTCTAGGAACCCGGTTGGTCGATGACGAGCCCGAGATCCGGATCGAGACGGAACCGCCGTCCGGCAACGCTTGCCTCCGGCTTCTCGGCACTCGAAGCGGCGGTGTGCGGCAACGGCACCACGTACCGGAGCTGCTGGTGGTCCTCGAACGCACGGAGCGTCTCCACGGCGAGCGTGCCGGGACGGTGCTCAAGCAGGCGTCTGCGAACCGGGATCGTGCGTTCGATGATCGCGGCGACGTCCCCGCGGCGCCAGCGCGTCCGGCCGGACTCGGTGTGCGGCTGCGGAAGTGGAATCGAGCATTCAGGATCGAGGAACCAGGCGCCGTCGCCGTCGAACAGCGGGAGAACACGGACCGAGTCGGCGTCGAACCGAGTGGAGAAGTGCTCCTCGGTCAGGCGGTGCTGGCCGGAGAACTCGCCGACCGACCCGAGATCTTTCGGGACGGGGACGCGCCACCGCTCGGCTTCGGTGCGGCGCACCATCGACCACGCCAGGCTCTCGCGTTCGGCGCCTTCATGTCCGGCGATAAGCGCGGAGTCGCTGTAGAGGGTGTCGACCAGTTCCTGGACATCCTCGGGGATCCGGATTCCTGCCGCCGTATCGCGAAGGAGCAGGCGTTGGGTGCGGATCAACGCGGCAGGCGGATAGACGTACGACCACCGGCCCGGGATCACCGGATCGGCCCCGCCCTCGGGGACTAGGACCACCAGGCGCGGTTTCGCGGCCCAAGCGGGCCGCTGGGCGTCGTTGCCGCGGTGCCGGTGGCCGCGTCCGGCGCGTTGCAGCAACAGTTCCAGCGGAGCGAGATCGGAGATGACCAGGTCCATATCGATGTCGATGGACTGCTCGATCACTTGCGTCGAGACGATGATCGTCCGACCCGACCGGTCGGCTCCCTCTCCGTTGCCGAACCTACGGACGATCCGGTCGGTGACTTCCTCGCGCTGCCACATCGGCATGTTCGAGTGCAGCAGCACCACATCGACGTCGAGGCGCTCCCGCGTTCTCCAGGCGGTGACCTCGGCGTAGGTCTGCTGGGCCTCTTTGACGGTCGTGCACACCACCGCGGCGCACCCGCTGCTGCGGCATAGCGCCTCCAGCTCGGCGGCCAGCACCGGACCGCGCGCAAGCGCCCCGTCAACGGTCGCGCATTCACGCACCTCCACGTGCAGCAGCGGCTGGTCATCCAAAGGCGGGACTGTGACCGTATGCGGCACCGCCTCGGGCTCATTGCGTTGCAGGAACACCCATCCCGGATACACCGGCGAGGCCGCCGCCCCGGGATCGCGGCCCAGGTAGGCCGCGGCAAGCTCGCGAGCGATGCCGGCCGGGAGCGTGGCCGACATGAGCACCACCGGGACCCCCAGATGCCCGCACCACGACAAGAACCCGCACAGCAGACCCCGCACGAACTCGTCGAACGCATGCACCTCGTCGATGACGATCGTCTTGTTCGCGAACGCCAGCATCCGGAACGCGTTGTACTTCAACGGCAGCACCCCCAGCAGCGCTTGGTCGACCGTGCCCACGCACACCGGCGCGAACGCGGCTTTGCGCCCGCCCGAAAGCCACTCGGTCACCTCCGTCAACACCCGGGCGTCATCGGCGACCGAGGACGCAGCCCCCTGCTGCTCGGATCTGAGCCGCCGCAGCCACGCCATCGAATGCACCAGCTTCACCGGCGCGGGCCCCACCGCGTTCTGCTCGAAATGGCGGACCAGGCGCTCCTCCATGGCGTTCGAGGTCGCCATCGTCGGCAACAGGAACGCCAATCCCGCCGTCCCGGCCGCCTTGCCCATGACCTCGGATGCGTACAGTGCCGCCTCGGTCTTGCCCTGCCCCATCGCCTCGGTGACGATCAACAGGCCCGGACCGGCTACCTCGCCGGGGAGGTGCTCGATCAGACTCGACTGCAACCGGTTCGGTGCAAACCCGAACGCCTCCACGAACCCCCGCTCCGCAACCCCCAACCGCACCAGGCCGGCCCGGGCCAACTCGCCCTCTCCTGCCGCAACCGACGCATCGAAGAACCGCCGCAGCGCATCAACATCGCCGCGCCCGGGAAGACACTGCATCCGCGAGCGCACGAACGGCGTCCGGCTCGCCAGCCAGTCGGCGAGCACCACGACCGCGCAGACGAGCACCTGCGCATCCGGATCGAACACTGTCGGCCACCGCCGCACCCCGACGATCTCCTGCACCGCAGCGGCGGTCGCCGTGCGCTGCACCCCCCAGGGCCCTGTCCCCAGGCCCTTCGCCTGCACCTTCGCCCCGCTGTACTCGCGCTCGTCCCATGTCGCGAAGAACCCGTGGTGGCCGCCGACCACCTCAGCGACCGCCTCCGCCAGCGCCGAGTCCCATCCGAATTTCGCCGGCAGTGCCGCCCCCAGCCACAACTGGCCTGCCGCGTCATGGCGAGCGAACTCGCCATCGCGCGGAAACCCGGTCAGTCTCGGCCCGGCCTCAGTCACCTGGAACTGGAATCCCGGACATGCCTTGCCGATATCGTGGAGGCCTGCCAGCAACACCACGAACGACCGGGCCTCCGTCAGCTCCAGGCCGAGACTGCCGGCGATCCACGCTCGCAGGTGGTCGGACAAGTACTCGTCCCATACCCGACCCGCGAACGCCGCCGCATCCAGCAGATGGCACACCAGCGGATAGAACTGCAACGCCTCACCCTCGCTGACAAGGCCGCGCGATTTTCCCCAGACTGCCAGATCAACTACATTCAGGTCCACAACCAACCTCCGACAGCAGAGCACGAACACCCACGTTGAGCATCACGCACCACTCCGACACGTAACCCCGCCACCACCATCGAACACCCCCAAGGAATCCCGAATGCCGCACCAGCAGTCCGAGCCGGAAGCCAAATCGGCCAACCCCGTGCACGCGATAGCGAGGGCGCCGGTGCGCCAACCAAACCGGCTCCATTGCAAGAACGAACAAACGACCCGATAAAATCCCAGCTCAGGAAGCCTGATCTCCACGCACGTGGAGGTGTTCCGAAACACGGTGACGTGACGACCTGCTTCGCGCCCTGATCTCCACGCACGTGGAGGTGTTCCGACGACCCCGATCACTCGGTGCCGGCCTTCCTCTGATCTCCACGCACGTGGAGGTGTTCCGTCTGGGAATGGTACGAGTACCCGCGCCCCACGCTGATCTCCACGCACGTGGAGGTGTTCCGGCCATCCACATGCTCAAGGTCATCGGCGCCGCTCTGATCTCCACGCACGTGGAGGTGTTCCGACGGCATCAGCCTCACCGGCGACCCCGTCGAGCTGATCTCCACGCACGTGGAGGTGTTCCGCAGTGGCGCACCCTCGCGTGGGCGAAAGCCCGCTGATCTCCACGCACGTGGAGGTGTTCCGTCGGAGCGAACCTCCCGCCGGTTCCCGACGTGCTGATCTCCATGCACGTGGAAGTGTTCCGGCGGGTACGACCGGCAGGTCATCTACTCCGGGCTGATCTCCACACACGTGGAGGTGTTCCGTTCGACAGGTGCCGCCACGGGCCCCGGATCCCTGATCTCCACGCACGTGGAGGTGTTCCGGACGACCCCGTGGCCGCGGCCGACGCCAAGGCCTGATCTCCACGCACGTGGAGGTATTCCGATCCGTGAGGCCGACGCCGCGATCGAGCTGGACTGATCTCCACGCACGTGGAGGTGTTCCGGCGCACTTCAACCTGACATCGCGGCACTGGCCCTGATCTCCACGCACGCAGAGGTGTTCCGTACCGGTCCTCGTTCGGAACGGTCGGCACCCCCGCTCTCCACAAATGTTGGGGTGTTCCGCCCAACTACGTCTTCGATCATTCGTAGATTTTTTCGTCATCGATGTTGGAACTTGTTTCGGTTCTAGGATTTCTTCATAGGAACTCATATCTTTTATTGATATGCCCGTTGTTCTCGATGTGACAGATCGAGTTCGTTGAAGTATTTCATTAGATAACTTGGTTTCACTCGTTCGTCTCGCTCATTTCTTTCGAAGCATTCTATTCAGCACACGAAACCCGTGTGGCTGACGATTTTGACATTGGCGCAGGGTCTAACCACCGAAGAATCACCCTTAGTAGTTGATCGACTTCATTTATGGTTCCATGCTCTAATTCCACGGCATGACCATTCAGGAAGGTGAGCCCGGCCCGCCGAGCAGAGCAGCGCCTTGGTAAAGTACGCCTCGCAAGATATCGTCCTCCGCCTCGGCGGAGTCGCCGAGGCGGCCTTCGAAACGGAGGGCAATGGCCAAGGAAGCAAACAAAAATAAACAGAAACGCCCGCCCGTGAGGTTCCAGCTCCGGGCGGGCAGACGCTCCCGCCGTTACAAGACCGCAGGTGGCAACAACAAGCCTACACGCTTCAGAAAACCGCTGACCAGCGTAGTCATCGCTACGCACGGCATCGGCCATGCACCCCGGGTTCTCTGGAACCTCGCCCGCGCGATCAATTGGATCGCGTGGATCCTCGAGTTCTTCGAGTAGCCGCCCGAAGGGGCCCCGCCACCGCGGGGTCCCTTCCGCTGTCTAATGCGCGTGGCATGCCGCTCCTCTCGCACAGCACTGCCGGGGCGTCGGTCCTGGTGATCTGCTGGTCGATTATCCAGTTGTAGGTCAACCTCGTCCCCTGGTCAACTCTGGTTACGGACACGACGGGAGCGTCTCACCCCAGGGCCCAGTGTCGCGCAGAAGCCGATCTTGGCATCGCGGAGTGCGGCGGCCCTGGCAGCGGTGTAGCTGATGCGGGCAGCCACCCACAACAGCGGCTCGCCGAACACCGCGGCGTCCGAGCCCACGATCAGCGAGTGTCCGTCCTCGACGACGAAGTAGTCGACGGCAATCAGGCGTAAAAGTGCCTGACCCATCGTCTGGGTAGACCGTTTGCCCCGTGTTCCTTCTCCAGGGCACGCCAATGCGGATCAGCAAGGCCACTGCGTTGTCCAGGTCCGGTCTGACCCCAGCCCAACCGAGGTACGTCGCAGGCGGCCGGTGAAGGAAGCGGGTCGTAGCCGCATTGCTGGCACTGCCTGATCAGTTGCCGGGTCACGTAATTGAGGTCGCGGTCCTCACCGGTGGAGCGCCAGCATGGCACCTGGGGCACAAGGTCGAGCACCTCGGCAGAGGCGTCGGTGGTCCCCTGTCCAACCTAGGCGTCCTCTCATGGCATGAGCCTCCTGGCGGCGAGGTGGGTGCCGAGTGCGATGGCGGTCCTTCAATGTTGGAGCTTTCGCTGGATCTGAGCAAGGACCTCTGCCGACCGCTTCTGGGTGGCTTCGTAGAGGGCGATGGCGTTGGAGTCGGTGGCGCGGACCCAGGCGTCGGTGCCGTCGAGGTTCCACCAGTGGCCGGCGTATTTGACGGTCATGTCGAGGATTGGGGAGAGCGGGGTGACTTCGCGGTCGAGCCAGTGCTCTCGCATCTCCCTAGCGGTCATGACCTTCGGGAGTCGATGGGCGGGAATCACCGCCCGGGAGGGGCGGCTGTTCATCGTGCACCTCCAGTTGGCCCCTGTGTCGGCCCCTGCCGGTGTTGGGGTTCGGGTGGGGCGTGGGGGTCGATCTGGTTGGTGTGGTGGAAGACCGAGGCCGGGCTGATGGATCGGTCGACCTGGTGTTGTGTGTGTTGCTCGGCGGTGAGGCTGGCTTTGATGTCCTCGGTGAGGAGGTGTTTGGCGGTGTCGATGCCGGTTTTCTGGTCGGTGTCGGTGCGGGCGAGGCGGGCGACGAAGGCGGCGTCGGGTTCGGTGTAGGTCGGTGGGGTGTCGCCGAGGCCGATGGCGATCTCGCGGGCTTTGGCGATCTGCCAGACCAGGCTGATGTCGGTAGTGGGGTCGCCGTCCCAGCCGGCGGAGGCGACGGCTTCGTAGGCGACGCGGCAGCGGAAGTCCTGGACGGCTTCGGGCGGGACGATGCCGACGAGGGTCTGGGACTGTTCGGGGTAGGCCATGAGGGCGGCGACGAGGAGTTCTTCGTGGCCGGTGCGGGTGGCCGTCTCGGGGGCGATGGCGGCGACGGCTTGGTCGGGCCAGGGTGTGTTGAAGAGCTGCTGGTAGTGGGCGGCGTGTTGGGCGTTGAGCCGCGGCGTCTCCTGGTCCTGGATGTCACCTGCGGCGAGTGCAGTTGCGGCGTAGGCCGCGAGGTCGCGTTGGGTGCTGCCGTCGAGGACCATGCTGACGTAAAACGGGATCTCCGCTTCAGCGGGAGCTTCGACGCGGAGGCGTTCAAGACGATCGGCGTCAAGGCCGGGTGCCTCGGCGCGTTCGGCGGCGGCGCGGGTGAGCTCAGGGCCTCGGAGTTCGGGTTGTTCGCGGTGGAGGTCTTGGACGGCTTGGTAGACCGCGGCGTATCCGGGGTGGGCGAGGTCGCGGGCTTCGATGGCGTCGACGGCGAGTTCGGGCCGTTCGAGCACGGCGGCGAGGTAGCGACGCTCGGCTTCGGTGATGAGGGTCGACATCGGTTGCGCTCCTTAATGTTCGGTCTCGGCGGCGGCGAGGTTGTCGAGGCGTCGGTGCATCTCGGGGTCGGTGATCTTGACCCAGTCGCCGGCTTCGGTATCGCGGGTCCACCAGTCGCCGAGGGAGTAGGCGTGGTCTCTGTCGAGGCTCCGCGCGGACCCCAGTTCCAGGCGACGGTGCATGTCCGCCGCGGCGAGGCGCGGTGCCCGGGTAGGTGCCGCTTCTGCACCCGCGGCCGGTGCGGGGATGCCGCCGGTGGGGTCGGCGACGAGCCACCCCGTTTTGAGGTCGGTCTTGGAGCGGTCGGCCAGGCGCCGGCCGCCGCCGTGTTCGGCGGCGCAGCGCTCGGCGTAGAAGGTCATCTGAGTGAAGAGGTTGCGCAAGTCGGTGTGCCAGTAGCGGGCGTGCTGGGCGAGGCCGCCGGCCTCGTGTCCGGTGAGGACGCCGGTCTCGGTGTCACTGGTGTACAGGGCTTCGCGCCACATCTTCAGCGCCCAGAGCTCTTCGATGATCCCCGGGTGCTGGGGCCAGCATTCGGGGAGCCGGGATTGGATCGAGAGCTCGTAGCGGTCGTGGAGCCAGGCGACCCACTCGACCAGGCCCGACCAGGCTGCGGTGCTCTGTTCGTCGGTCATGGCATGCCACTCGATCAGGCGCCCCTTGATGGCGAGGACGCCCGCGCCACCGCCTTGTGGGGCCCCTTCCTCATCCTTGGCAGCGGTTCGGCCTCGACGCACGCTCGGTGTCGTGGGTCGTTGTGGCCGTGCGGGTTCGGTCATCGCCAGTCCCTTCGTTCGGCCGTGTGGTCGGGGCGTTCCCAGACGGCGGCGCCGACCGGTTCGGCAACGGCCGCGCCGCGGCCGAGCATCCGCTTGGTCTCCTCGGCGGACCGTTCGTACTCTTTGGCCTCGCGCGACTGGTAGTGGCGGCGCATGTAGGTCTTCACCGCCGGAGTGGAGGCATGGACGATGAGAGCCTCGCCGCGGTCGGCGTCGAGGGTGCGAACTTCGGCGGCGGTGATCGTGGAGCGCTCGCGCTCGGTCGGGGATTTGGAGGTGCCGTTCGGGCCGTGTTGTTCGTTGACGACCTGTTCGCGCCAGGTCCCGGCGAGGTCGGCGAACCATTTGGACTCCTCCCCCGCGAGGCCGGCGAGCGCGATCTTGACGGTGGAGGCGCCCCAGAGCATGTCGGCGCCGTCCCTGCCCCAGCGTTTGCGGGCCGCGGCGATCTCCTGGAGGACCGCGACGACGAAGATCCCGGACCCGGCCGAGTAGCTCATCAGGTCGGGGAGGTGTTCAAGCGCGACGACGTTGCCGACCTCGTCGAGGAATTCGCCCAGTGGCGGGTCGAGGCGCTCGGAAGCCGATTGGTCGGACAACCGGAGGGCGACTTCGGTGATCTCGTCGATGAGGGCGTTGATGACGGGGGCGAGTTCGCGCGTCTGCATGGCGGGGGCGAGGAGGTACGCGGTGCCGCAGTCGCGCAGGAACTGCTCGATGTCGATCGACTCTGCTGGGCGGCAGGAGAACAGGCGCCGTGCTTTGGCGGACAGGAGCGGGGTGATGGCGGTCTGGACGGTGTTGAACAGGTCGCCTTTGGAGTCGGAGTCCCCGGTGTAGAGCGAGAAGAGGTTGCCGGCCACACCGCCTACTGCGCCGGGGTTGGCGCGCAGCAGGTTAATCGGCTCGTCGTCGCGAGGGTCCAGGGCCCAGCGGACGACGTCGTCGATCGTGCGGCCTTCGAGGGCGGCGATGTGCAGCCAGGCGGCGAGCAGGTTGACGGCGTTGTTGCGGAAGTAGCCCGCGTTCGTGGAGTCTCCGTCACTGCCGACGGTGACCATGACGTTCGCCCTTCGCCGGGCGCGGTCGTAGTCCTCGCACCCGGCCACGGGACTCCACCTGAGCGGGTAGGGCCATTCGGTGTCGGAGACGTCGAGAACAGCGACCGGGCCGATCTTGCGGCGCAGCTCGTGGGTGGCGAGGACGACGTCTCGGCGGATGGAGGTGGTGATGGCCGGGCCGGGCCAGCGCCGCAGCCACGGGATGATGACCTGGGAGGTCTTGCCCTGTCGGGGCGCGGCGAGGACGAGGATGGAGTTCTCGATGCTGGCGGCGAGGCGCTTGGCGCCCATGCCGACCGTGCGGCCGAGGTCGACCGCGACGTCGCTGATCCCGACTCGGCCTTTTAGGCCAGGGCGGAGCCGCTTCGCTTTCTTCAAGGCGGCGCGGCGGGAGAGAGCGCGGTCGAGCTCGGCGCCGGTGGCGAACCCCTTGGTGCCGCCGATGCCGGCGAACAGTTTGACCAGGCCGACACCACCGGCGGTGATCACAGCGAATGCGAGGACGGCGGCGATCGTGAAGCCGACCGGGCCGGGCAGGTGGCCGCGGACATCAGCCGGCCAAGCCTCCCCGGGGTCGGTGATCGTGCCGGGGAGCGCGAACGTGACCTGCACCGTCTCCTCGATGCCGACGTGAATCCACGTCCCTGAGAAGAGCAGAGCGGCGAGCTGGCCGGTCAGCCACGCGCCCGCAAGGAGGCCGATGAGGGTGTAGGCGCACGCGAGGAAGATCGTGTCTTTGCCCGAGGTGCTAGTGCTCATGTCGTGGTTCCCTCTGTCCTACAGGGACATGCGTTCGTTGGTCCAGGTCAGCTCCTGCTCAATGGGAGTGAGCATGGTCTGGACGACATGGGAGGAGGATCTGCCGACCTTCCAGATGGCGCGGCCCTTGTGCTGGCCGGTCCAGGAGGCGATGTGCTGGCATTCGGTGTCGGTCAGGCCGATCACGTCGCGGGTCATCGCGAGCGGTTCGGTGTCCTGGGCGAGGCAGATGCGGACGTCGCAGTTGCTGATGAGGCCCTTGGCGATGGTGACGGCCTCGCCTCCGGCGGGTCCGACGGATTCGAAGTCGGAGAGCTTGTGGGTGCTGAGGATTTCGATCCGGCCGTTGGTGCGGGACAGGCGCAGGTCACTGTCGACTTTGCGGAGCATCGCCGCGATGCGCATGTACTCCCAGAGTTCGTCTCGAACCACCACGCGGAGGGGGTCGTTGGGATCATCGATCGCGGCTTGGCCCCAGCTACCGGTGCAGGAGTAGAGCATTCCGGTCGTCTCTTGTCCGCGGCCGCGCATTCGGGAGAGGTCCACCGTCTGGATGGGGGCGTCGAAGTCCAAGGCGACGGTGGTCGGGCCGTCGAACAGTCCCGCCAGGGTTCCTTGGATCATGTTGCCGAGCGCGTCCACGGCAGGGCGGATGGTCTCGCGCAGCTCGGCGATCGAATCCATGCGCATCTCGGACACGAGGTCGGGGGCCGGGTCGCGCAGCAGGCCCCAGACTTCGGGGATCGTCGGGTCCTTCAAGGTGGAGTTGCCGTCCGCTTCGCCCGAGGCGTGCTTGATCGTGTGGGAGAGCGCCGCCTCCTCCGAGGGCGTGATCCTGCGCTTGAGGCGGATCTCCAACAGCGAAGCCAAGAGCGCGATGCGCCGGCGGTGGATCTCACCCAACTGGTCTGCCCGAACGGTCCGGTCGCTCGACAGCCGTTTGCCCAAGGGGCCGGCGTCGAGGGGGTTGAGCCGGTTCTTCAGGCCGGGCCCGAGTTCGACCGGTTCGACGCCCAGCGCGCGAGCAAGCGGGCTGTACTCGTTCTTGATGTCGCCCAACACGAATGTCGGGATGCCGTAGGCCATGAGCCGCAGTGACAGCGCCTTGATGGTCGCGGACTTGCCCGAGCCCGGGACCCCGGTGATCAGGAGGTTCGGGTTGCTGATGAGCCCGCGGTGGAGCCATTCGATGGGGTGGCAGGAGAATGCTCCGCCGGTCAGGCAGTCCACGCCCATGTACGCCCCGACCGGCGGCAGCGACTTCCCATACAGCCACGGATACAGGCCCTGGACCTGCCCGGTCGAAGAGCGGAACGCTGGCAGATTCGGGATACGAGGCGCGCGACCGGAGAACGGCCGGGCGAAACCTCGCCGGGGCGGAATCGGTTCTGGGCGTTCGCGACGCTTCCGCTCCGGAGAAGAAGTCTCGGGCGCGGCGGAGGGCGCGAGCAAGTCGGCAAGGTCGGCGTGCGGCAGGTGCTGCGCGGCTTTCGCCTCGCGTCGGCGTTCGAGTGCTCGCCTCATTGCGACCACCGGGCCTTCGGCAGGCCGTAGCCCAGCGGCAGGGCGGCCATGGCGAAGCCGATGTCCTGGGTGTTCCACATCCGGTCAACCTCGATACGGGCCGCAGCGGCGTCCGCCTGCAGCGCGGCAGCGGCATCCTCAAGCTCCCGCTGGGAGATCGGGCTCTGCTCGTCGAAGTCGGTGACCGTGACGGTGATGAGGCCGGTGAACCGGACCAGGCCGTGGCCGTTGGCGCGTTCGACGTCCTGCTGTGCGGCGCGGTCGAGGGCGGCCTGCTCGTGTTCGGGCACGATCTGTCCGGTGCGCTGGCGCATGCGGACCGCGACTGAGCGGGCCGTGCGCTCCTTCATGACCTCTTTCTCGGCCTTGCGGGGGCCGAGCGGCTCGTGGTGCATCGAGAACGTCCGCCGGTGCTGTCCCTCGCCGAGCAGCGGCGCGAGCACCGTGGAGTAGGTCCGCGAGCGCGGCCAGTCGTAGACCCAGTAGGTGATGGAGGCGGCGCCGTCGTGCAGGTAGTAGCCAGGTCGGGCCTCTGCCGAGGCAGGCCGAGCGAGCACCGGATCGGTCCCGGCTTCCAGGCCTCCCCTGTCCGCCGTCTCGCGGCGCTCGGCGAGCGTCCGGCCCATGTCCGGGGTGAAGATGCTCCGCACGACTTCGGCGAGCTCGCGCGGCTGGAGCCAGGACTGCACGGCCAGGTCAGCACCGCCGATGGATGCGGTCAGTGACATGACGTGCCGGGCAAGCACCGCCGAGGCCGCGCGGGTGCCGCCGCCGGCCGACCGGATGGCCGAGGCCGCCCGCCGGGCGTCCATCGTGAAGGCCAGGAACGACTCCCGGCTGGAGGTCGCCAATGTCGCCGTCGACAGCAGGCCCTCGGTGATGGCCTGCGTGACCTCCGGTGCCTGCGAATCGGCATGGTCGAGGTGCCAGCGGCGCAGTGCCGCACCGGATTCAGGGAGCAGTCGTTGGAACGCCTGGACGCGGATGATCGGGTTGCCCTCGGTGCACAGCCCGGCAAGCAGGCCGCCCCAGCCGGCGACGCGCTGCTCGCGCCGGTCAGTGTCGACCAGACCGAGCCCGGGGTAGGTGATGCGGGCTACGGCGGTGAAGGTCTTGTCGATGCGGTGGTGGACGATCGCGATCGGCGTCCCATCGGGGAACTCGTCTTCGAGGATCTCAATCGGCGCCAACACGCCGGGGAGGTCGGCGCGCTTTCGTTTCCACTCTCGGCCGTGCTGGGCGGTGATCGGCACCGCGTCTCGCTCAGTGTCCTCTTCTGTCGCTTCGGGGTCGAGGTCGGCGACGTCGATGACGGGGCTCGCGTCGGGGGCGAGCGCGCCGGAGGCGAACTTGTGGAAGTCGCGCCGCTTGCCGAGCCGATAGGACACCCACCCGCTGATCCATTCGTCGGCAGTACGCCCGCGGACCCGGAAGAACGCCAGGCCGATCGTGATCGCGGCGATCGGCCAGACGATGACCCCGAAGAGCAGGTCGGCGACAGTGAACGGCCACACCGCCAGGAGTGCTGCGGCGCCGAGCATGAGCACGCGCGGGCCGGACATGCCGAACATGAACGCCACGCGCTCGACCTGCCAACCGAAATAGGTGCGCGCCTCGGGCTTGGTCTGCTCGTTCATCGGTTACCTCCTTGGTCGGTCGGGTTGGGGGGCGGGGGCTGGATCGGCGGTGGCGGGGGCGGCCCGCCCGGGTTGCCGTGGTCCGGGGGC